>JAAYMG010000359.1 GCA_012521525.1 Clostridiales bacterium
CATCTCTGCCAGTTACACAAAAGCGGAGCCGATCGATGCTAAATTTGAGAATGGGGTATGCGAGCTTACCCTTGACCTTCCTGAGCAAGGTATCGCGCTTGTTACTCTGTACTACTAAGCAGGATTTGCTGAAAAGTAATATTTCTGACTGATACCGACAAAGGCTTCGTAGTATTTACACCTTATTGCTCTATGAATTGCTTCATTTTCAAAGAGCAATTTCAGCGAGTTCAAAACAAGTACTTCATAAGATAAGGGAACGTTTTCTAACTTAGCTTGCGTGCTAATTTTAGAATCCGTTCCCTCTATTTTATCTTCTATAAGGATCTACTCATAAACAGACATGAATATCTGGCTTTCTCTATTTATTCGCTCCTGCCCAACCAATATTATTCTATATCATGATTATTATATATCATTCCAGGTCCTGTCCGAAGTAGCTACAACGTGATTTTGCTCAATTTATACTCTCCCGTTACAGGATCCTGCTTGTCATATTCGGCATATACGATGCAATTTTCCGTTATAAGGTATGTGTAACCCAACTTGAACCCCTTTGGGGTAATTGAGGATAACTTTTCCCTCAAAGCTTTTTTACTGATCCTGTATCCATCGCTGCCACTGCGTTTCCCTTTCAAGTCAGACTCGTCAATTCTCAGGATCGGGGGAAGCCAACCTGTATTGTTGATCGCAAGGCGGTCGCATGCCATACAGTCACGGAGCTTTGCGCTTTCTATACCCTGAAGGCTGTTGAAATAGTTGAAAGCAAGCTCCGTCAAATTATCAAGTGATATACCGCCGGTCTTATTCCTGGCCTCCTGTCCCGCCCGGCCTGACAGTATCGTCCCAAATTCCCTGAATATCCCAAACGGTGACAACCCCGTACTATCCATCACATAGTCCAAGGTCCGCCTGAAGCGCCCGCTGTTGTACAGTCGGTCCAATGCTTCTTCCGTTCGATGCAAAAGCTCGATATCCTCTTTCGAGAGCCAGGGAGTTGATGTGACTTCATATGGCGGGTCGCTGCTAAATTCACAGGGATACTTTTCCCTGTCCTCCCTCATCTGCGAGCCGTGCAGCAGTTTCAAGAAACCCAGCTGGAGCATATGGGGCCTGAGACCATATGCAGTGTTGAAGCTTTCCTCAAAACGCGACTGGTCCTCATATGGCAGTCCGCATATCAAATCTACATGGATATGGATGTTTCCCATCTCCACGAGCTTTGAGACATTGTGTTTCAGAAGATCGATATCCGTCCTTCGGTTGATAGCCTCGAGAGTCTCCGGGCAGAAGCTCTGAAGGCCGATTTCCATCTGTATCAGACCGTGTGGCGCTTTTGACAGGATCTCCAGTGTTTCACGGTCGATCAGGTCCCCGGCGATCTCAAAGTGAAATGTTACCCCATCAGGGATATCTTTACCGTGTCGGTCTATTATGAAACCGAACAGCTCGGCCGCGCGCTTCTTATTTGCATTGAACGTCCTGTCAACAAGCTTTATGACCTTCGCCCCGCTGTTTGCGAGAAGCAGCATCTCGCGTTTTGCGCGCTCGATGGGAAAATATCTCACCCCGCCCATGCGGCCCGATAAACAGAATGCGCACCTGAAGGGGCATCCCCTGCTCGTTTCAAGATACACAATTTTCCCTTTAACGTGATCAAGAAACTTTTCAGTGTATGGACTCTCAGGAATCTCGTCCGTTACGTGTGTATTCAGAATGGCATTAGTATGCTTTTTCGTGGTTTCCGTTACGTCGTCTTGCTTCTTTCCCTCAGAGGATCTAAGACTCTCCCATGAGTTTGTGCCCGTCGTCAAACCGCTTTTTGATTTCCTTTCATGCAAACCGGGTATCCCTTTGGGTTCCTCCCCGCGGCAAATCGCCTGGACAAGAAGCGCAAACGGCAGTTCCCCTTCTCCGGATATGATATAATCCACGGAAGCGACTTCTTCGAGCAGCTCTTCGGCATTATAGCTCACTTCAGGGCCGCCAAGCACGATTATTGAGTCAGGCAAGGCTCTCCTGACCATTGGTATGAGCTTCCTGATATAAGTTATATTCCATATATAGCAGCTGAACCCGACCACCCGTGGCTGCGTTTCTGTGATTTGGGCAAGCACAGTCTCAAAACTCTCATTAATGTTGCTGTCTATTATGCTTACTTCATACCCGTCCCCGCATCGGCGCGAGATCGCTGCCGACAGATACCAGGGTGCCAGAGAAGTGTGTACATATCGGGAGTTAACCGCACATATCGTCACGCGGAACTTCGGGTCACTGTTCAAACCGGCAGTCTTATTTTCACTTTCATTTCTTCTCGTCTCGTCTTGCTTGCACATTTAAGCATCAAAACCTTTTGCCTAATAGATCATCACGTTCCATTCTACCATAAATTATCCAATAAAAAAAGCTGCCGGGCATGAGGCTGTCGTTCATGCTCTGCAGGCGAATATCTGGGTCAAAGGTCGGTCGTTCTGTCGTACCAAGCCGTAAAATTTGTCGCGACAGTATGTAAAACCGGACAAAAGAATCGTTCCGGTGTATTTATGTATTTAAGCTGACTTCAAGCTATAGGAACCGTCCCCATGTCTGCCAGACTTCTAGCCATAGGAACCGTCCCCGTGGCTGGCCAGAGTCTGGCTGACTTCCAGCCACTGGAACCGTCCCTGTGGCCGGCCTTGGCTGGCCCGTGGCTGAAAAAAATTCGTTCCAGTGTCTTGAAGCTGACTCCAAGCC
>JAAYMG010000360.1 GCA_012521525.1 Clostridiales bacterium
AAATACGTTACCCCGAAGGCAGCACCGATGCTTATCAGATAAAATGCCCAGTTGACCAGGCTTTCCGCTCCCGTCTTTGTGACGGCGTAGACCGCCCAAAGAGCAGGGGGCAACGCCCTGCCGATTACACCGACGATGCTGTTCGCCTGCACGAGCAGAGCCATCAGTTCTTCCTGGGACATTTGGGACACCCGGGACAACAGATACTGCTGGCCGAGTATATATCCTACAACGAGGATAAAACCGCCCACGATAGCGATCATATCACGACGTCTGGAAAACAAGCTGAATCGGATAAGCAGCAGTGAGATCAGTGTGGAGATGATAAGCGGGAGCAAAGGCATGAATAATGCTGCGACAAAGCCTTTGACATAGTATCCGAGTCCGCTGCCGGTCATCAAACCGTAGACGACGATCGCCGGCATGATAAAGCCCAGCATGATGGCCAGTTCATACAGGTATACCAGAAAAAACTTGGATGCAAATACAGCTCCCTGTTTGAGCGGAAGGGATGCAAGGAATGAAATGTCCTTTGATTGGAACAGCGTGCCCATGATCCCTGCTATACCGAATATAAGTACGGTAAACATGCCGGCGATGAAGGGCAGCAGCAGGCCCAGGTCGAGCATGTTCATAGACGCAAGCCCGGAAAAGAAACCGTACAGCAGGGCGACCCAAGCGGAAATCATCGAAATCAGGGAGATGACGACAATGAATCCGATCCCCAGGACCTTCATCATTTCCTTGCTGGAAAGGGCCTTCAAACTGTACCGGGAACGGAGCTGGATCCCTAATACCTTCATAAAGTCCGACATGATCAGCCCTCGCTTTCGGTGAGTTCGAAGAAGATCTTCTCGAGGGTCTCGTTGCTCTTCTGCCCCCGAAGCTCGTCAAGAGAGCCGACAGCTATAAGTTTTCCGTTCTGTATAATCCCGATCCGGTCGCAAAGCCGCTCGGCGACCTCCAGGATATGTGTGGAGAAGAACACGGTAAATCCGGCCTCACAATGCTTGCGCATTTCTTCTTTCAGCAGCATGGATGACCTGGGATCCAGACCTGTCAGGGGTTCGTCAAGGATCCAAAGAGGCGGTTGGGGAAGCAGTGCCGCCGTTATCATGAGCTTCTGCTTCATGCCGTGCGAATAACTCTTTATCCTCTCGCCGGCGGCGTCCGCGATTTCAAACATCTCAAGGTACTTTGAGACCCTCTCTTTTCGAACCGAGGACTCCACTCCGTAGATATCACCGATGAAATTTAGATACTCCAAACCGGTGAGCCTTTCGTAAACTTCATGATTGTCGGGCACATATCCGATGGACTTCTTGGCCTGTATCGGGTCCCTGCGTACATCGAATCCGTTTATCTCTATGCTGCCGCTGTCAGGTTGAAGGATGCCGCAGATCATTTTGATCGTTGTCGTTTTACCCGCGCCGTTGGGGCCGATGAACCCGAATATTTCTCCCCTTTTGACATGCAGGGTGATGTCATCGACCGCCCTGACTTTGCCGCCTGCGTAACTTTTTGATACGTTTGTGAGCTTGAGCATTATACTCCCCCTGTCTTAACAGCTATCATACTTGACTAAGGCAATTATGGTTGACGATTATGATGATAAACCAAATTGATCAACTAGATCATACTTTTTGACTATGCACTTAGATTAACATTATGTGGAACTATTGTCAAATATGCGCTTCTGACTTTAACATGATATTGCATTAAAGTAGTCGAAAGTATATAATATGAGTGTATGATACATAGAGATGATTCGGCAAATCAAACATTGGAGCGATGCAAATGAGCCGTTTTTGGAATGACAGGACAAAGGGAATACAGCCATATGTTCCGGGTGAACAGCCGGAAGACCCGTCGGCATGGGTGAAAATAAATACGAACGAAAATCCGTATCCCCCTTCTCCCCGGGTCGTCGAGGCGATTTTGAGCGAGATGGGCGGAAAGCAGAGTTTGTCGGGCGCAAATCTGCGGCTGTACCCAAGTGCTGAAGCCGCACCCTTCCTGGACGCTGTCTGCGAACGATACGGATTGAAGCGTTCGCAGGTTTTCGCGGGGAACGGCTCGGACGAGATCCTCGCTTTCAGGTTCATGGCTTTCTGGGATAAAAACAGACCGGTTATATCACCCGCCGTGACATACAGCTTCTATCCGGTATACGCAAGTATTTTCGATATCCCATACCGGGCGATACCTATGAAGAACGATATCGAGGTGGACTGCGACGCAATTGCTGTCCAAAAGGGCGGAGTCGTCCTGGCAAACCCCAACGCCCCGACATCGATCGCGCTGCCGCTTGACGATATAAGACGTATCCTTGAAGCCCATCGCGATGATGTCGTCCTTGTAGACGAAGCATATGTGGATTATGGTGGAGAAAGTGCGATAGGTTTGATAACCGAGTTTGACAACCTGCTTGTCGTGCGCACATTATCAAAGTCTTATAGCCTTGCCGGAATGAGGATCGGATTTGCCGCGGGAAATCCCGAACTGATCGAGGGGCTCCGCAGGATGAAAGACTCGTTCAACTCTTATACGATTGACAGGCTGGCGATAGTGGCTGGCGCTGCAGCCATACTGGACCGGGATTACTTTGACAGGACAAGGGAGATGGTGCTTGCGACCCGTGAAAGGACCGCAGAAAAGCTTAGGGAACTCGGGTTCGCTATGCCTGCATCATCAACGAATTTCCTGTTCGTGACCCATCCGGAACATTCCGCAAAAGATATTTTCAGTTTTCTTAAGGAGAAAAAGATCCTGGTAAGGCATTTCAACACGGCAGGCATCGAAAATTACCTCAGAATAACAATCGGCACCGACGAAGAGATGGACAGGCTCTTGTCAGTGCTGAAAGAGTTTATTGTAGGTTAGCCGGTTAAGATAAAAACAGTAGTATGCATTGATCCGGTGTGTGCGTTAGACAAGGGTTGCATTAGACGAGCCATGCCTGTGATCCTTCAAGCCGGCTGTGGAAATATCAGCTGAGGAATGAAGTGATGTCCTCGACAGAAAAGTCGTGAAGCGCCATGTTTATTGCGTACCCGAGGAGCTTTGCGATATCCTGGACCTTTTTGTCCACGTCCTTCGGGGAAACGTGCAGCGTTCCGCTCATCTTCTCAAGCAAAGCAGCGTCGGGCGAGCCGCCGGACTGTTCGACCATGTCATATGCGAGCGTTGCCGCATCCACAACGGTGGGTATGCCGGCCGCGATCACCGGGATGCCCAAAGTGTCACGTCCTATTGACGCTCTCGTATTTCCGATCCCCGAACCCGGAGAGATGCCCGTATTGGAAAACTGTATCGTCCTGCACAACCTCGACACGCTCCTTGATACGAGCGCGTCAACGGCTATTATGAAATCGGGTTTTACATTCGAGCATACGCCGCGTATGATGTCAAGGCTTTCCATGCCCGTGATCCCCAAAACTCCGGGGGCAAGCGCCGATACCGGACGATATGAGGAAAAATATTCGGGTACCTGTTCTACAAGGTGACGCGTGACCATTATATTCTCAATGGTGCGGGGACCTATCGCGTCTGGTGTTATATGCCAGTTTCCGAGTCCGATCACGAGTACCGACGCTGTGTCGGGGTCCACATGTTCGGGCATCAGCCCTTTCAATTCCTTTGCGGCGGTTTCCACGATCGAAGTGAACTGGTCCGATATGTGGTTCGGGTCGAACTCAAGAGTGACATACCTTCCCCTGGGTTTGCCGACAGCCTGTTCGCCTCTCTCGTCGAGGATGTCGACAACGGTTATGGTTGCCCCTCCCTCGGTATACTCCCTGGTATCTACTCCGCTGAGTTTACCCTTTTCCTGTGCCTGTTCTCCTGCGATTTGCCATGCTTCGACTGCCAGGTCGGTCCGTTTGTTGAACATGGTTTTCCCCCTTTGGTTATAAAAATTTGACAATTATTTGATAAGTATTTTTAGCATACTCAAAATTATAGAAATTATAGTTGATTTTGAAGAAATGTAATGCTATAATATAACTCTGTCACGGCGGCAGTATTATTACTGCCGAATAAGTGGAACTATTGTTGGAGGAGGTGGACATATTGCCGAATATTAAGTCTGCCATGAAGCGGGTCAAGGTCAGCGCTGCGAAAAAGGCCCATAACAAAATGGTCAAGTCCGAAATGAAAACGGCCATCAAGAAGGTCAAGCTAGCTGTAGCAGCCGGTGACCGTGAACTGGCCAGCAATTTGTACCGTGAAGCGGCATCCTGCATAGATAAGGCTGCCAAAGTAGGCGTGATTCACAAGAACACAGCTGCAAACAAAAAATCAGGGCTTGCTCGCCTGGTCAACCAAATCGCTTCCTAACTGACAGGAAGATATCATCAGCAAATACCGATATTGACATCGATCCCCCATGTCTGACATGGGGGTTTTTGGCGTCCTGTCACGATGCCGGTCGCCCGGATTTGGCACATTTGCGGGACCCGGCTATTTTTATGGGCCATGGCAGGCTGCGAGACTTGACTCAGGTAAATTTATGCAGTATTATATACATAAATCGACAAAAATTGCGCCTTCTTGCAGCAATATTTGAGAAAGGACCGTATCTTATGAGGATGATGGGAAAGACGGCAGCAAAGAAAACGGATAAGCTGGCGGTGCAGCAGGAAGCAAAAGCGGAGAAGAAAAAAGACAGACAGCTTGCCAGACAAAACAAAAAAAGCCGCGGCGGATCCGGCGACAGAAAAAGAGTGTCCATAGGGCTGAAATTAGGGCTGGCAATATGCGCCTGCGTACTTGTCGTCGCAGGAGTGCTCGGAGTTATTTCCATGCTGACTCTTTCGGAGAGCACGAGGAACGCCCTGGGCAAAAACATGGAGGACGCTGCTATCATTTCTGCCAACGTCGTGAGCGAAAAACTGAATGATCTCATAAGCAACATGGAATACATTTCTGCCGATGTCAACAAGATCGCAAGCAAAGAGCTGAAGAGGGT
>JAAYMG010000361.1 GCA_012521525.1 Clostridiales bacterium
TACCACGGCTTGAGGAAAAATGCAACAACTTTTGCATGCCAAACAAGTTTGAATATTTCTTATCACCCGAAAATTGTCCTTACAAGGCAAATTCAGTATTATATTTTCTTTTTGCATAGTGTATGTTATAGTAGTGATACAAGGATTTCAGAGGTGTTCTATGCGTTATATCACCCATGTCAGGATCTATATGTCCCTGAAAAAGCTGTTTGGAGGTCTTTTTGCCAGGTTTTTCAACTTTGATGCAGAGACGGCTTCGGTTTCCGCTACGCCGTATCTCGTAATCGCTAACCATGTTACTAATTTTGACCCCATACTGCTGGCGATCGCTTTTGACAAACACATGTACTTCGTAGCCGGGGAACATCTGTACCGCGGCAATTTTATAATGCGGCTGGCAACATTCCTGTTTTCCCCGATCAGCAGGGTCAAAGGGAAAAGCGGTGCAACGACCACGGTAAAGATACTCAAGACGCTCAAGAGCGGGGCAAATGTCTGTCTTTTTGCTGAGGGCAATACGACTTTCAACGGGATCACCGATCCCGTTTCGCAGTCCACCAGCAAATTGGCCAGAATTTCCGGCGCCACGCTTGTGACATATCGGATCGAAGGGGCATACCTTGCTTCTCCCAGATGGGGAAGGGGCCTCAGGGGCGGACCCATTTCGGGGCGTATAGTCAATATATATTCTCCCGAAAAGCTGCAGACCATGACGGAACAGGAAGTAACCGACGCTATAAATAACGACATTTATGAAAACGCTTTCGAAAGGCAGGCGGACGATCCGAAGAAATACACCGGCAAGCGCCTTGCAGAACGCCTGGAACTGGCTTTGTATATCTGTCCGAAGTGCGAGAAGATCGGAACGCTGAAAAGCATGGACAACACGTTTTTCTGCGAATGCGGGTTTTCGGCGAAGTTCGGCGAGACGGGATTTTTCGAAGGAAAGTATTTGCCCTTTACAACGATAAGCGAATGGGACGCTTGGCAGGACGCCCGTCTGACAGCGCTTGCCGAACAGCTTCCTAAGGAACCGTTGTTTTCCGACAGGGATTTTATATTGAAAAAGGTCCTCGATACCCACAAGGCAGTCAAAGAAGCGCGGGGTAAGCTTGCAATGTCGGCTTATGAACTGATCTGCGGCAACCGGCGGTTTCCGATCGAAAAAATCACCGGAATGGCTATCCACGGACGCGCTAACCTTGTGTTCAATGTGGGCAGCGATTATTACGAGCTGCGCCCGGTGACCCCACAGTGTGCAAGGAAATATTATACCTTTTATAACAAGCTCAAGGAAGTCCACAGAAGGAGGAGGCAGAATAAAACATACGGCTCGGAAACGCGATTTGCCAATGAGTAAGGAAATGAAAAAGAAAGGATTTGCTGAATAATGACGACCGGTCTGAATTTCTGGGATAATGATGTTTGGTCTTTCATCGTTGCGATCACCGTACTTTTTGCGGGCATGATGGTTGCAAACTCCCTGCGCAACATAATCAAGCCGCTCAGGACTTTAATGATACCCAGCTCGGTTCTTGGCGGTTTTCTTATACTCATCGTCGGATTGATATATAAATTCGCTACAGGCAAACCGATCATTCAGACGCAGACCCTTGAGTCCATTACATACCATGGTCTGGGACTGGGTTTTGTGGCAATGACTCTTCGCAAGATCGAGAAGAGGAAAGACAGGAAATCAAGGACCGGAGGGTTCGATTCCGGCGTCACGATCGTAGCGACATATCTGCTTCAGGGGATCCTGGGGCTTACAGTATCGATAACCTTGAATCGACTGATGGGAAGTTTTGCCGCGTCCGGTTTATTGCTTCCGATGGGATACGGACAGGGTCCGGGACAGGCTTACAGTTGGGGCCGAACATATGAGAACCTGTTCAATTTTGTCAACGGGACAAGTTTTGGTCTGACTGTTGCGGCTA
>JAAYMG010000362.1 GCA_012521525.1 Clostridiales bacterium
CACTTCGGAAATTCCAAACGCGTCTATGATGAAAGACGGGGAAAAATAATCGCAAAAAACAATGATAAGAGATCAGCTAAAAATCCGCAAGTACAGGGTTTTCCTGTACTTCTTCTGATTGTAGCTTTAGCGAAAATATACCACCGGCTATGCCGGTGAGAATAAAAATCTTTAGATGCAAGAAGACCTCCTTTTGCTAAAATAGGTGCAGGTTCGCCAACCGCACAAAGCAAAAGGAGGTCATGTCATGGATGACATACAAAGTTTATCACATTCAAAATGGAGATGCCAATACCATATTGTGTTTGCGCAGAAAAATCGATGATTATCTACCTGTCTCAATCGTGGGAAATAAGGCAGCAAATAATAAGGCTACTCTTTTGTGTCAGGTTCACGTGTGTCAGGCTCACGATCCTCATTTTTTTTGAGAAGGCTTGTCAACTCGGACATAAATGAGTTTATGTCCTTAAACTCCCTGTAGACCGAGGCAAAGCGAACATATGCGACTTCGTCCAGGCTTTTGAGTTCGTCCATTACCAGCTGGCCGATTTCAGTTGACCTTACTTCGCGACGCAGCTCATTCTGGAGCTTGAGCTCGATCGAGTTTACGATCCTTGTCAGATCGTTGAGCGAAATCGGCCTTTTCTCGGTAGCGCGAAGGAGACCGTTCAGTATCTTCTGCTTATCAAATACCTGTCTGGACCCATCCTTCTTTATGACGATTATAGGCAGTATCTCGACCTGTTCATACGTTGTGAATCTTCTCTGGCATGCAAGGCATTCGCGGCGCCTTCTGATCGACTCACCTTCGTCCGTAGGTCTGGAGTCGACCACTTTGCTCTCCAAATGAGCGCAATATGGGCACTTCATGGCAGTAATACCGTTCCTTTCCCCGGTTTACGGATCCTTACAGTAGAAAAATATCTGTGTTTGATATATAATTAGGTTTATTGATTCTTTGAATAAACAATAGCATCATTCAAATCAGTACATAAGGAGTCAAAAATGCATAAAATCACAAAACTGTTGTTGAAAGGCTGTTACATAATAACTGCCACATTCCTAATTGCTGCAATAATACTTCTCTTAACTGTACAGAGCGACACCCTGAATCTTGGACATACATTGATGCTTGTCAGGGAGATGTGTGCGACCGGAGCAGTCATACTTCTCCTGTCAGTTGTTGGCTCGGCAGCATTGCATGATCGACTTGGGAAGCAAGTCTAGTACTTTTCTCGGATAGGTCAGATAAATTGCTTCATAAGCATCGTTATTATAATATCAATTTCAGGTAAAGTCAAATGTTTTGCAACCATTAACGATGCAGATGACAATATGATTCGACAAAACCTTTACAGTTCTGCCCGAAATTCTTTACGAGACCGTACTGTAAAGCAACTGATTTTACATGATGCATTTGCGAATGATTTACACCTTCAAAGGTTCGGCTTCAGCGCTGAACCTTTTTTTATTTTCCTCAACAAGTGCCTTAACAGTGACTCCCACATATTCTTCAACCTGCTCGGCAGATCGGCCGATATACATCCTGGGATCGAGCAAACCCTCAAGCTCTTCCCTGCTGAGTCTGAAATTCGGATCCGACGCGATCAGATCGATCAGATTATTTGGCAAGCCTTCATCCTTTACACGTGAACCCGCCGCAATCGAATAACGGCGTATCCTTTCGTGCAGTTCCTGGCGGTTCCCGCCGGCCTTTACGGCATCCATCAGGATGTTTTCGGTGATCATGAAGGGAAGCTCTTCCCTGATATGTCTTTCTATGATTTTCTCATGCACCGTCAGACCGGACGCCACATTTATAAGAATATTCAGTATACCGTCAATGCACAGGAATGCTTCGGGTATGCTGATACGTTTGTTGGCAGAATCATCAAGGGTCCGTTCCATCCACTGTGTGGCTGCG
>JAAYMG010000363.1 GCA_012521525.1 Clostridiales bacterium
CTTAAAGCTGAAAAACGAAATAACACTGGGGGGAGGGCTTGCGGAAATATATCGGGCTGACGTTTCCGACAACGATGCGGTGGAGGCTATGGTTCGCGCCGTACAGGAGGATTTCGGAAGGATAGACGTCCTCGTAAACAATGCGGGCATAGCGGGACAAAAACTGCTTTTCGATATTACCGTAGAAGAGTGGGACAGGATGTTTGCCGTGAACATGACGGGTGTTTTTCTGTGTTCCAAACATGCAGCCCGTCAAATGGTATCAAGAAAATCCGGTAAAATAATAAACATATCTTCAATATGGGGCATGACCGGCGCGTCGTGCGAAGTGCATTACTCCGCCTCCAAGGCAGCGGTGATCGGCTTTACAAAAGCTCTTGCCAGGGAGCTTGGGCCGTCGAACATACAGGTGAACTGTGTGGCGCCGGGAGTCACAGACACGGAGATGAACAGCAGCCTGAATGAGGAAGATATGCTGTCTTTGAAATATGCGACACCGCTTGAAAGGATCGGAACGCCTGAAGAGGTGGCGGAGACCGTCTTGTTTTTGGCATCCCCTAAGGCTGACTTTATAACAGGTCAGGTATTGAGTCCAAATGGCGGGATCGTTATATAGTCAGGATTTTCTATAGATCGTTATAAAATAGATTGCTGTAATATCATCATGCAGATAAACGCGCAGAAAGGCAGAAAGGGAGAAAAATATTGGAGAAAACTCATATATCGGGAAAAACCCGCAGGGATAAGTTGTGGAACAAGAACTTCACAATCTTGTTCATCGCAAATGTTGCGTCCATGATAGGTTTCCAGATGATAAATCCCAACATGGCGGCTTACGCATCCTCGCTGGGTGCCGCTGAAAGCGCGCTTGGTGCCGTCACAGCCATGTTTTCGACGGCTGCGCTTGTTGCCAGGCCATTTTCAGGGAAGACCGCCGACAGGATGGACAACAGGAAAATGATATTTATTTCGCTTCTGGCAATAACGATTTCTCTGTTCGCGTATAATTTCGCAGACAGCATGCCATTGCTGCTTGCCGCCCGTTTTGCGCACGGAGTGCTGTTCGGTTTGAATTCGACCATTGTCATGACGATGGCATCCCGGGTGCTTCCTGAGGAGCGGCTGGGGTCCGGCATCGGGGTCTTCGGCATCGGCCAGATACTGTCTTTCAGCGTGGGGCCGTACATCGGCATTTACATAGCGGATAATATGGGTTACGATTGGCTTTTCACCATTGCGGCGACATTCTCATTGATCGCGGCCGTGCTTGCATTGTTTTTGAGCAGTATAAAGACCGCGGTGCCCGGAGAGGTCAAGGCAAAAGAACCGTTCTGGAAAACTTTCTTTGCGCCGGAGGCAGCAGGACCTTGCATGATAGCGTTTCTCACCTCGACGACTTACGGTGCCGTAAACACGTTTCTTGTCCTCCATGCCAAAGGCAGGGGCGTTGAAGACATAGGGTTATTTTTCGTGATAAATGCAATCGTCCTGGTTTCATGCCGTCCGGTGCTGTCGCGTATTATAGACAGGGTCTCGATGAAACTGATCCTCTACCCGAGCATCATATGTCTGATCGGTTCTATGATCTTTGTTGGTTTTGCAAACAGCCTTGCAATGTTTTTGACCGGTGCCGTTCTGCTGGGTATAGGGAACGGCGGTGCCCAGCCGGTGATGCAGGCTATGTGCCTGAAATCAGTCGGATTTGAAAGGCGGGGAGCGGCCAGCGGAACATATTACATAGGTTTGGACCTGGGAAACACATTCGGACCGATAGTGACCGGAATTGTGTCAAGCCGGTTTGGTTATGGCAATGCATTTTTGAGCATGATAATCCCGCTTGCTATGAGTTTGGTCGTGACTTTCATGACCGGGAAAAAGCAGGAGGAGAGCCTGGCAGCCTGACAGGAGCTGGCCTGCTGCAGTTCATGGTGCAATGACGAATTGGACAATGACGAGGGGACGTTTCTGCCGTCCTGGAGCCAAGCTCCGGGGCAACAGGAACGCCCCTTTGCTTGTCCGGGACAGGAGAACCGTCCCCCGTCATTGTTTTTTCTATTTGTTCCCCGATCTAAGTTTTAGGCCCACCACATTTCGCCGGGCTGCTCGTAGACGAGAACATTTTTGAGAAGTGCTATAGCTTTCTCAAGACCCTCCTTGGGCGACATCATGCTGTCTTCGTGCTCGATGCTGAGAGCTCCGTCGTATCCGATAGTCCTGAGCGCAGTGACGATTTCCTTCCACTGCTGCTCGCTTGTGCCGTA
>JAAYMG010000364.1 GCA_012521525.1 Clostridiales bacterium
AAAAAAAGCTCTTGTCGAGACCAATGGTGATATGGATGCCGCTATAAAGTATCTGCGCGAGCGCGGATTGGCAGCGGCAGCGAAGAAAGCGGGAAGGATCGCCGCCGACGGCCTCGTCTATGCGAATGTTTATGAAGACGGCACAGGCGTGGTCCTGGAAGTGAACAGTGAAACTGACTCTGTCGCGAAGAACGAAGAGTTCAAGAAATTCGTCGAGGATGTTGCCAGGGTCATCGCTGAGAAGGCTCCTGCCGATGTTGATGCGCTGCTCGAACTGAACTATCCGGGCACTGACCTTACAGTAGCTGACGTACAGCGCGACAAGATCCTTGTGATCGGCGAAAACATCAAGATCCGCCGCTTTGAGAGGATCTCCGGCGGTTTCAACGTAACGTATGTCCACATGGGCGGAAAGATAGGCGTACTGGTCAATATGGAAGTCTCGGACAGCATAACTGACAAAGAAGCTGTCACGGAGCTCGGAAAAGACATTGCCATGCAGGTTGCTGCCATGAATCCCCGCTTCCTCAGCCCCGAGGATGTGGACAGCGAGACTTACGAGTCCGAGAAGCAGATACTGATGGCTCAGGTCATGCAGGAGGGCAAGCCTGAGGCTATAGCAGAGAAGATTGTCGCGGGAAGAATGAACAAGTTCTATGAGGAGAGCTGCCTGCTCAAACAGGCCTTCGTAAAGGACAGCAAGCTGTCCGTTGAAAAGCATGTGGAGGCTGTTGCAAAGGAGCTTGGAGCAACGATCGCAGTAAAACGCTTCGTTCGCTTTGAGAAAGGCGAGGGAATCGAGAAGCGTTCCGACAATCTTGCCGATGAAGTTGCCAAAATGATTGGCAAGTAATATGAAATTCAGTAATACCGCGACGGATTTCATCCATCGCGGTATTTTTGTATGGGGTCGAATAATGCCAAAATCCGGCAAATCATATGAAGACGGTGAGGATCACATGTATCGCATTTGCCGGGATATGATATTCGCTCACATTGTCAGAATATGACGTTTGGCGCAAAATATTCGCGGAAGAATGTTTCAGATTGCATATGAAAGGAAAAAAACTGTTTGCCCCCTTTCCAAAACAGCCAATTTATATTAGAATAGAGCTGACATGGATTTGGTATTGTCATATGATTTCTGCCTAAATTCAAAAATTCCCATAACTCAATACGATATAATTACGGTGCGCCGCTCTCCGTGAAAGCGGAAGCCGTGGATCAGTCAGCCACGGTGTTCGGAGAAGAAAAATGCCGAAAGCGAAGTATAAAAGAGTTCTGATAAAGGTATCAGGAGAAGTACTTGCCGGCAATAACGTTTACAACGGCAAGAAATTTGGTATAGATATAGATTTTGTCCGGTCATTATGCGAAGTGGTAAAGAAATGCCAGGAAGCGGGAGTTGAGATAGGCATCGTCGTTGGAGGAGGAAACTTCTGGCGGGGTGTAAAGGACGGCGGCGGCAAGATAGAAAGGACCCGCGCAGACCACATGGGGATGCTTGCAACGACCATAAACGCTCTTGCGCTGGCGGATGTCCTCGAAAAGATGGATGTCGAAGTAAGAGTGCAGACAGCGATCGAGATGCGGGCGTTTGCCGAGCCATATGTGAGGCTGAGGGCATGCAGGCATCTTGAAAAGGGCAGGGTGGTCATATTTGCGGCTGGTACGGGCAACCCGTATTTTTCGACCGATACCGCTGCGGTGTTGAGAGCTGCGGAGATAAATGCGGATATCATACTTCTTGCAAAGAACGTAGACGGTATATATGACGATGACCCGGCCGTCAACCCGAACGCAAAGCGTTACGACACCCTGACTTACTCGGAGATCCTCCGAAAGCATCTTCAGGCGATGGATACGACAGCCACATCGCTTTCGATGGACAACAATATACCGGTACTGTTTTTCGCGCTCAACGATCCGGAAAACATATACAGGGCCGTAATGGGCGAAAAAGTAGGAACTATCGTAAAGTAGTTTTTTGATCTCTCGTTATTTCCCGACAGGCTGTTGTCGGAAACAGAATAAACTGACAGAAAAATCCAATCAGAAATGGGGTATAATCATGGCGCAGTCTAAGTATGAAGAAAAAATGGACAAAACGATATCGGTCCTCGTAAACCAGTTTGCAACCATAAGGGCCGGAAGGGCCAATGCCGCTGTTCTTGATCGCATCACGATCGAGTATTATGGAGCCAAGACACCTATCAACGCGGTTGCTACCATTTCGACTCCGGATCCGAGGACTCTCATGATCCAACCGTGGGATACCAGCGTCCTCAAGGACATCGAGAAGGCTATACAGGCGTCGGATCTGGGTATAAATCCTACAAATGACGGGAAAGTGATCCGCCTAGTTTTTCCTCAGCTGACAGAGGAACGCAGGAGAGAGCTGACCAAGCAGATAAAGAAGTATGGAGAAGATGCAAAGGTTGCCCTTCGGAATATAAGGCGCGAAGCACTGGATGATTACAAAAACCAGAAGAAGAAATCCGAAATCACGGAGGATGACTTCAAAATGCTGGAAAAGGAGATCCAGGAACTGCTTGACAACAAGATAAAAGAAGTCGACAAGCAGGTCGAGATCAAGGAAAAGGAACTCCTTAGCCTCTAGTCCGTATATTTGCAAATTTGCCGGAGGTGTGCGGTCTGTTCAATCTGTTCAGGAAGAAAGCCGAGATCGACCTTTCGAGACTCCCTGTTCACATCGCGATAATAATGGACGGCAACGGCCGTTGGGCCAGCCGCAGGGGACTGCCGCGAAGCGCCGGTCATGCAGCCGGCGCCGAAACCTTTCGCAGCATTGCCACATATTGCAGGGATATCGGAATACAATATCTTACGGTATACGCATTTTCTACGGAAAACTGGAAAAGGCCTGAACAAGAGATCACAGCTATCTGGGATCTCCTTAGAAAGTACCTGCTGGAGTCCATTCAAAAGATGGCAAAGGAGCGCGTCAAGATTCATATAATGGGTGATGTGGGCGCCATGCCTGACGACATCCGGCAGCTGATTTATGAGACAGAGCGTTTATCCCGCACATATAGCGGCATTCAACTGAACATTTGCCTCAATTATGGCGGCAGATACGAAATCGTCAGGGCTGCCAGGAACCTGGCGGCCGACTGCGCAGCCGGAAAACTGCAGCCGGCCGATATCGATCAGGCGCTGTTTGAATCGTTTCTATATTCAGCCGGAGTACCCGATCCCGACCTGATAATTCGTCCGAGCGGCGAACACAGGATATCCAACTTTTTGCTGTGGCAATGTGCTTATTCGGAGTTTTACTTTACAAAAACCCTTTGGCCGGACTTCAGCATCAATGAACTGAATACTGCGATAGCCGAATATCAGAGGCGGGAAAGACGGTTTGGAGGGATTAAAGCTTAATGGCTATACGTACCGCCGCAGGCTTTGTTCTGCTGGCAATCACTTTTTCTGTTATATTTTTTGCTCCTGTATGGGCTTTCCCGATTGCGGTATCGCTCATTTCCGCATTTGCGGTCCTTGAGATACTGCACAGCACGGGGTTTATCCGCAAAAAACTTTTATTGGCCTATGCCGTGATCATTTCGGCTCTTATACCGATCTGGGTATTTTTCGATGAGATCCCCGAGTTTGCCACGCTGGGCCTGTTTTTGTTCGTATTCCTGCTGTTTATCGATTGCCTGACCGAGTCACAGGAGTCGGCTTTCGAGCGTATCAGCGGTATATTTTTCTCATCCACGGTCATCCCGTTTTTTTTATCAAGCACAGTGCGCCTGTTTGACATGGAGAACGGACGGGTGCTGGTCCTGATACCGATAATTTCAGCTTTCGGATCGGATGTATTCGCTTACCTGGTTGGCGGATGGCTGGGGAAAAACAAGCTCTGTCCGCAAATAAGCCCCAACAAAACAGTTGAAGGCTCGATCGGCGGACTTTTGATGGCGCCTGTTGTGACCGTACTGTATGGGGTTTTGCTGCAATACGCGTTCCATTATCAGGTAAATTACATAGGTATGGTCCTCTACGGTCTTGCCGGCGCATTTGCCGGGCAGGTCGGCGACCTGGCCATGTCCTATGTGAAGAGGCAGTTCCACATAAAGGACTTCGGAAATGTCATACCGGGGCACGGCGGGATCCTTGACAGGTTTGACAGCGTTCTGTTTGCGGCTCCGCTAACCGAAATATTGATTTTGATTTTGCCGGCTGTAGCCGGATGACAGGGAGGAACTTGTTTGCTCGCTTCGGTATTGGGATGTACCGGTTCCATCGGACTTAATGCGATAGATGTTCTGGAACACTTAAGTATACCCGTCGCTTCACTTGCCGCAGGGAAAAATTCCGTCATGATGGAGCAATTGGCAAGGCGCTGCAGGCCACGGATTGCAGCGCTTTTCGATGAAAAGGCGGCTGCGGACCTGCGTGTCCGCCTTGCGGATACCGACATAAAGGTCCTCGGCGGAGAGGACGGCGTGCTTGAAGCGGCATCGATCGAAACGGACGTAAGCATAAACGCCATTGTGGGGATCGCGGGGCTTCGCCCGACGTTTGCCGCGTTATCGGGAAGCAAAAGGGTCGCCCTCGCAAACAAGGAATCGCTTGTATGTGCCGGACCGGCGATAATGAAGTACGCCAAAAGGCTGGAGAAGGAGATAATACCGGTCGATTCGGAGCATTCGGCTATTTTCCAGACCCTCCAGTCGTCCCGACGCAGGCAGGATCTGAAAAAGATATTGCTCACGGCCTCCGGCGGTCCATTTTTGGGAATGACCTCTGAAGAGCTCAAAAATGTATCGCTTGAAGACGCTCTCAGGCACCCAAACTGGAGCATGGGGAGAAAAATAACCGTAGACTCTGCGTCACTGATGAACAAAGGGTTGGAGTTCATTGAGGCCATGTGCCTTTTTGATGTCGGTCCTGACCAGATCGACGTTGTGATCCATAAGGAGAGCATAATACATTCGATGGTGGAGTTCGTTGACGGATCGGTCATTGCGCAACTGGGCGTCGCCGACATGAAGATCCCGATCCAATATGCGATAACCTATCCCTACAGAGAGCCTACAAATACAAAGCCGCTTAATCTGTTCGAAATCGGACGTTTATCATTCTATCCCCCGGATTTCGATGCGTTTCCCTGTCTCGGCCTGGCAATGAGAGCCGCACGTGAAGGACAGGGCGCATGCGTTCGCTTGAATGCCGCAAATGAAGCGGCAGTTGGACTGTTTCTTGAACAGAAAGTGAAGTTTGTTGATATTCCGATACTGATCGAATATGTGATCGATCACCTTGCCGTTCACGGTGAGCCGTCGCTTACGGAGATTTTTGAGATTGACGCCGAGGCACGCCGCATGGTTCATGAAAGGGCGGCAATCGGGCGTTAGTTTCAGGGAGGAGATTTACCATCATAAACATTCTGTATATATTGCTTGCCATTTTTGTATTCGGGTTGATGATATTCGTCCATGAATTCGGCCACTTCATATCCGCAAGGATCTTTGGAGTCACTGTAAACGAGTTCGCGCTGGGCATGGGGCCTGCGATATTGAAAAAGAAAAGCAGGAAAACCCTGTACTCGATAAGGCTGCTTCCGATCGGCGGTTTCTGCGCGATGGAGGGGGAAGATGAGGAGTCTTCGGCAGAGGGCGCACTTAACCGAAAGCCGGTGTGGCAGCGCATCATAATCATATCTTCAGGCGCTATAATGAATTTCGTCACAGGATTTGTGATCCTGACGATCCTTATGATACCCGTAAATCAGTATGTGACACCCGAGATAGACTCGTTTGATGAAGGGTTTCCATACCGCGGTGAGTCCATGCTTATGGAAAACGACAGGTTCCTGAAGATAAACGGGAACAGGATCTATACCAATCAGGATGTTAGCCTCTTTCTGGCGAGGGAAAGCGGCAAACCATATGATATCCTTGTAGAGCGGAACGGAAAGAAAGTGCTCATAGAGGATCTCGATCTCAGGCAAAAGGAATACATGACCGAAGTTGAGACGGAATCAGGGACGGAAGTCGTTCCCATGATGAGGTATGGACTCAGGTTCAAGACCAGGACTGCCGGACTGGGGGATAAACTGCGTCTTGCATGGTATAATGCCATAAACTTCGTCAGACTGGTGAAAATCAGCCTGTTCGACATATTGTCGGGGAGAGCAAAACTGTCGGAACTCTCCGGACCCGTTGGGATCACTTCGGTGCTGACCGAGACAGCGAAGACTTCTATGTCAGGCATGTGGATGTTTGCAGCGCTGATAGCAGTCAACCTGTCCGTGATGAACCTGCTTCCTCTTCCGGCACTTGACGGAGGAAGACTCATATTTTTACTGGTTGAAATGATACGTCGCAAGCCGATAAACCCCAAATATGAAGGTTATGTACATTTTATTGGTCTTGCGCTGTTTATGCTTTTGATGATATATGTATCATACAATGATATCCTCCGGCTGCTTAGCAGGTAATGATTTGAGGTGCTTGTATTGGAAAGGATCGTCACTAAACAGGTAAATGTCGGCGGTGTGCTTGTCGGAGGAGGTTCACCGGTGACTGTACAGTCCATGACAAACACGAAAACCGCCGATGTTGACGCAACCGTCAGGCAAATCAGATCGCTGGAGGAAGCCGGATGCGATATAATCAGGGTCGCCGTACCGGATAAGGATGCGGCAATAGCGATCAAGGATATAAAGAAGCAAATCAACATACCGCTGGTTGCAGATATACATTTCGATCATAAGCTTGCACTGCTTGCGGTCGAGTCGGGGGCCGACAAGATCAGGATAAACCCCGGCAATATAGGCGGCCGCGACAGGGTAAGAGCGGTAGTTTCAGCATGCAAAGAGAAGGGTATCCCGATACGGATCGGTGTCAACAGCGGTTCGCTTTCAAAGGACCTTCTTGCCAAATACGGGGGTCCCTCGGCGGAAGCGCTTGTCGAATCTGCCCTTTCACACGTTCGGATACTCGAAGAAGAAGACTTTACAGACATTTGCATATCCATCAAGGCATCCAGCGTTCCTGTAACGATAGAAAGCTATCGAAAGATGAGCAAAGTGCGCGACTACCCCCTGCATATCGGTGTTACAGAAGCAGGCACTGCCTTTGCAGGAACAATAAAGTCTGCCATAGGTATAGGTGCTTTGCTTAGTGAAGGTATAGGTGACACTATACGTGTTTCACTAACGGACAAGCCCGAAGAGGAAGTCCGCGTCGGAATTGCCATTTTGAAAGCGCTGCAGCTCAGAAAGGGAGGTAT
>JAAYMG010000365.1 GCA_012521525.1 Clostridiales bacterium
TCCTGAAGACTTCTGCCCGCAGGTCACGCCCGAAACTCATCGCAGTCTTGGATGTGAGATAGTTCGATGCGATCGAGCAAATCATGATCAGGATCGAGATCGCAAGCATCTTCAGGCCTGTCTCAAGAATAAAGCTGACGTTTCCGCTGGGGATGCCTTCGTTGACGATCGTCGACATCAGGTAAGGAAGCGTCAGGTCAAGGATGGAAGAGGTGAACAAAAACAGGATCGCGAAAAGGATAAAGTACTTGTAAGGACTTAGTTTCGCCAACAGTTTGGACAAAGGAAATTCGTCTCCTTTCGTTGTACGGTATATTTATATCTTAAATTTTTATATCTACTTATTTGGGAGTTTTATTTTTGGGTTCATCGTCCATAAAGGGAGGAGAGTGCTCGGTATTGTCCTTTTCGAAAAAGAAATCCGAGGTCTTGGTCAAAAGCGTAATCAAGGTCTCAGTGTTCTCCTTGCCCAGATACTCGGCAAGCTGGTTTATGTTCTGTTCCAGAACGGCGCGCTGCTGTCTCAATGTCTCGCGGCCTTTCTCTGTAAGCTCAAGGTGCACGGCGCGTTTGTCGTCTTTAGACTGAGTCCTTATTACGAAGCCCTGCTCTTCGAGGCTGTTGATATGCTGTGAAATAGTCGGCGGAGAAACCCTCATGATATGGCTGAGGTCGGAGATCCTGAGCGGCTTTCCGGAGTGGGATGATCGTTCGATCCCTATGAGTATGCCGGTTTCGGTCCTGGTCAGGCCCGGTGCGGCAACGATATGCCACGGAGTCCTGAGGAAACGGAAAAACGCGGACAACAGTCTGTACGAAAGGGAGTCCTGGGGCTGAGACTGCATAAGTTTCACCTCCTTGCCGATTCTATATGGAATACTATAAAAATGCGTTGGAATCAAAATAGATAGGCAACCAAATAAATAGGAAGCCGAAATATTAGGCTCCCTAAATATTACACCGTTTGAATATGCATGTCAATACACAATTCAAATTTTTTGATTCTCTCAATTTACAAAGCGTTAACCGTATCGATATTGATTTTGTCAAAAGGATATGATACACTCAAAAGGTTAATTTAATCAGCTATTTATTATATATAGTATAAAGTGGTGATTTCGTGATGTCTGATGCTATCAGAAGAGAGCTTCCGAAGGTATACGAGCCTGCTGCGGTCGAAAAACGGATCTATGCCTTGTGGCAGGACGGCGGGTATTTCGGCGCCCGTCCATTTGCGAAAAATGAAGACGGTTCGGCCAGGAAGCCTTTTACGATCGTGATACCTCCGCCAAACGTTACTGGTCAGCTCCATATGGGACATGCCCTGGATGAGACCTGGCAGGATGTCCTGATCAGGTTCAAACGCATGCAGGGTTTCGAGACCCTCTGGGTCCCCGGCACTGACCATGCGGGCATCGCTACACAGATAAAGCTTGAAGAACACCTGCGCAAGACGGAAGGGCTGACACGCTACGACCTGGGACGGGAGAAGTTCGTTGAGCGTGTCTGGGAATGGAAGAGAGAATACGGGTCCCGTATCGTTGAACAGCTCAAGAGCCTTGGCTCATCGTGCGACTGGTCGCGCGAGCGTTTTACCATGGACGAAGGCCTTTCGAGAGCCGTTCGCGAGGTCTTTGTCCGTCTGTATGAAAAGGGACTCATTTATAAAGGCAACAGGATCATAAACTGGTGCCCTATGTGCCGTACCGCCCTGTCAGATGCGGAAGTTGAGTATTCGGAGAAGCTGGGTCACCTTTGGCATATACGCTATCCCGTCAAGGACTCGGACGAGTATCTTGTAGTGGCAACCACAAGGCCCGAAACAATGCTGGGCGACACTGCGGTAGCCGTAAATCCTGAGGACAAGCGCTATTCGCATTTGATCGGCAAAACGGTCATCCTCCCGCTTGTCGGGCGTGAGCTGCCCATAATCGCTGACGAATATGTCGATATGGAGTTCGGTACCGGCTGTGTCAAAATAACACCTTGCCACGATCCAAACGACTTTGAAGTCGGCAAGAGGCATGGGCTTGAAGAAGTCCTGGTCCTGGACGAAAAGGCTGTCGTCAACGAGAATGGCGGCGTATACCAGGGTCTTGAAAGGTACGAAGCAAGGAAAAAGATCGTTGAGGACCTTGAAAAAGGCGGATACCTGGTCAAAGTCGAAGATCACAACCACAATGTAGGGGAATGTTATCGCTGCGGAAACACTGTCGAACCGATCACATCAGACCAGTGGTTCGTCAAAATGAAGCCCCTGGCAGGCCCGGCTGTTGAAATCGTCAAAAGCGGAAAGATAAAGTTCGTCCCCGAAAGGTTCACCAAGAATTATATAAACTGGATGGAAGGGACCAGAGACTGGTGTATCTCCCGCCAATTGTGGTGGGGACACAGGATACCTGCTTTCTATTGCGACGACTGCGGACACATGCACGTAAGCAGGGAAGACATTACCGAATGCGAAAAGTGCGGTTCGGTCAATATCAGGCAGGACGAAGACGTCCTTGACACATGGTTCAGCTCAGCTTTGTGGCCGTTTTCCACGCTTGGATGGCCTGACAGGACCGACGACCTTGATTATTTCTTCCCCACGGATGTCCTTGTGACCGGCTATGACATAATAGGATTCTGGGTTTCCCGAATGATTTTCTCCAGCGTCGAGCACATGGGGAAAGAGCCGTTCCACACGGTATTGATACATGGGCTTGTCAGGGACGCACAGGGCAGGAAGATGTCCAAGTCTCTCGGAAACGGCATCGACCCGATGGAAGTCATAGAGTATTATGGCGCGGACGCCCTCAGGATGGCGCTCCTGATCGGCAACAGCCCCGGGAACGATATGCGTTTCTCAGACGAGAAGATCGAGTCGATGAGAAACTTCGCAAACAAGCTCTGGAACGCGTCCCGCTATGTCCTTATGAACCTGTCGATAGACGAAATAAAACTGCCCGAGACGCTGAGACCGGAGGACAAATGGATATTATCGAGATATAATGAACTGGTCGGCGAAGTGACCTCCAATATGGAAAAATACGAGATAGGCCTTGCCGCGCAGAAACTGTACGAATTCCTGTGGGAGACCTATTGCGACTGGTATATAGAGCTGACAAAGCAAAGGCTTTACAGCGGCGGAGATGATAAGCGCAATGCTGAGAAGGTCCTGGCATACGTGCTTGCAGGAACGCTCAAGCTTTTGCACCCGTTCATGCCGTTCATAACGGAAGAGATCTGGCAGTCCCTGCCCGGAGAGAAGACTGCGCTTATCGTTGCTAAATGGCCTGAGTATGACTGTTCTCTGGACTTTGCCGATATCGAAGGGGACGTGGAATCTGTAATGTCGGCGATCAGGCTGATACGCAACAGGCGGGCAGAAATGAACGTTCCTCCGTCCAAGAAGGCGAGCGTCCAGCTGCTGACGGAGAAGCGGGAAATCTTTGAAAGCATGATGGACAGCTTCTGCAGACTCGCTTACGCATCTGAAGTGGTATTTCTGGACAGCCCGCCTGCCGAGCTGCGGGGATATACGACTGCCGCGACTGACGACACACGTATTTTCATCCCGATGTCGCAGCTGGTAGATGCCCAAAAGGAAATCGAACGCCTTGAACGAGAGCTGGCCAGGGCTGAGAAGGATCTTCAGGCAGTGTCAAGAAAACTGCAGAATGAAGGGTTCCTCACGAAAGCACCCGCCGAAGTGGTCGCTTCCGAAAGGGAAAAGGAGAAGTCGATCATATCAGTAATCGAAAAAATAAAGGAAAACCTTGAGGCTCTCAGGTAAAGGCCGAAAGGCATAGATAATATCCGAAAGGAAATGAGAAGGTTGAATTACGCCGAAGCGCTGGAATATATCCATGGGACTAAAAAGTTTTCTACGAAACCGGGCCTGTTGAGGATCGAGAACCTGCTGCACGAAATGGGAGATCCCCACAAAAAGATGAAATACGTGCACATTGCGGGGACGAACGGCAAAGGCAGCTCGACCGCAATGATGGGATCGATCCTGATACAGGCCGGATACAAGACAGGGATGTTCATATCACCGTATCTTGAACGGTTCAACGAAAGGATGCAGATAAACAACGTTCCGATTTCCGACGATGAACTGGTAAAGTTCACGATGAAGACGAAAAATCATATCCAGGACATGCTGGACAAGGGAATGCTCCATCCCACCGAGTTCGAACTCCTCACCGCCATGGCATTCGACTACTGGGCCGCAAACGATTGCGATTTCGTTTCCCTCGAGGTGGGAATGGGGGGACGTCTTGACGCAACGAACGTCATAGACGCTCCCGAAGTGGCGATGATTTTGTCGATTTCATTCGATCACACGCGTTACCTTGGCAACACACTGAGTGAGATCGCATGGGAGAAGTGCGGGATCATAAAACCGGGCTCGGATGTCGTCACTTACGCAAACCAGCCTAAGGAAGCGCTGGACAAAATAAGGGAAGTGTGTCAGGAGCGCGGTGTACCTCTTATCATACCGGATAAAAACGAAGTAAAGGTCATCGAATCAGGACTGTTCGGTTCTAGGTTTACCTACAAAGGTATCGAGACGACAGTGCCCCTCATGGGAGAACATCAGGTGTACAATGCTATCGGCGTGATCGAAGCGGCGCGTGCGCTGGCAAGGCGCGGGTACAATATCACAGATGAGATAATTGCCCGGGGAATTGCCGAAACAAAGTGGGTGGGGAGACTGGAACCTGTTTTCGACTCACCATATTGCGTCATTGACGCGGCCCATAATCCTGATTCCGTGAACTCACTGGCTAAGGCAATCGACACCCTCTTCAAGGACAGGAAAATAGTCGCCGTTATGGGGATGCTTGCCGACAAGGACTATGACGTATGCATACCGGAGATAGCCAGTAGGGCCGAAGCCTTCGTTGCGGCGCGGCCGGACAGCCCGAGAGCGCTTGACGCGGAAGAGACCGCCATTATAGCAGCCAAGCATTGCTCAAATGTATTTGTACGCTCTTCGATCCGGGAGGCGGTCGACAAAGCTTTTGAACTGGCCGGAAAGGATTGCATGGTCCTGATTTGCGGTTCGCTATATCTGATCGGTGAAGCAAAGACTTACATCCGTACACTAAAAACCGGAGCCGTGGGTTGACCCATGGCTTTTTATCTGAAGTACATAATTTTCTGCTTTGGGCAATAATAAATCCATGGGATGAAAAATGGGAGATGGTAGTGACAAAATCTGTAAAAAGGAGTTTTTATGAATAACAGGGACTCATATAACTTGATACATCAGGCTCTTACGAAAGCATTTCTTGAAGGGCGCGCAAAACCGGAAAGATGCAAGCTGCCCAGGTATAAGAATACCGTTGATGAACTTGTTCATCTGCTCTACAAGCTGTCAAAATCCGATGATATCGGTAATGACAAGCATGCGAAGGATATGAACAGGATACGGAGTGCTCTCAACACTTTTGTAAAGCAAAGTGCCTTTGCAGCGCATAGCGACAGGGATTATTACCGCGAGTACAAGCGCGGCATGAATATCGTTCCCGATTTGATTGAGATCCTTGCAAATTGTGAACATTTGCGGTATGAACGGTTCCGTGCCGAGGATCCGAAAGCGCCCAGTGTCGAAGAGCTGCTTTCTATCCCCGTATGCCTGAAAGCAGTCCGCAGCATGAGCCTTGTCAAGATAGCCCAGATAATTTATGTCGAGGAAAGCATTAAGAACAGCATTGCGCTTCTGATCCCGCAGCATCCGAAGGACGAATACCCCATGGCGCGGCAGATGAAAAGGCACTTCATCATCCATTATGGCTTTACTAATACCGGAAAAACATACCACGCATTGCTCAGGCTTAAGGCTGCCGAAACAGGTGTATACCTTTCGCCTTTACGGCTCCTCGCGCTTGAAGTACAGGAGAATCTGAACTCGTCTGGAGTTCCGTGCAGCCTTCTGACCGGTGAAGAGGAAGACATCGTGCCGGACGCAAGGCATATGTCATCGACAGTGGAAAAGCTGAACCTTGATGAAAAGTATGACGTGTGCGTCATAGACGAATGCCAGATGATAGGCGACAGTCAGAGGGGATTTGCCTGGACCAGGGCTATCCTGGGAGTGCAGGCAGAGGAAATACATCTCTGTACGGCTCCCGAGGCTCTGGATCTACTGAAGCGTGTTATAGATGAGTGCGGCGACACCTATGAGGTGGTAGAGCACACAAGGGATACAGAACTTATATACGTGCATGCGAAATATAACATTGAAGAGGATGTTGAACAGGGAGACGCCCTTGTCGTGTTTTCGAAAAAGAGCGTGCTGAGTATTGCCAGCGAACTGTTCAGCAAAGATATCCAGGCAAGTGTCATTTATGGTGCGCTGCCGTATAACACACGTAAAAGA
>JAAYMG010000366.1 GCA_012521525.1 Clostridiales bacterium
AGGGGTTGGAGAACCTCAGGCAGGCCAATGAAATCCTTTCAAAATTCCTTCCGATCAGCAAGGAAACCTACGCTGATATGTGCAAGGTCATTGACAGGAGTCCGGAGCTTGTTGATAAACTGCAGGAATGCTATACGCTGTATAATAACAACCAACCGATACGCCCCACACTCGGCAATGAAATGCAGATCCTCTATATGAGGGAACGCCAGACGATCACCGCTCTTCTCTTTCCCGAGCTGTTGAAAATGCAGTATGAAGTTGCGAGGATCCTCGGCGAAAAGTTCATCGCGCCCTATCTTACCGGGAAAACCCTTCCCGAAATCATGCAAAGCAACCAGCCTATCGCAAAAGAGCACGGTTATGCTATACAGGAAATAGTGGAATGCAGAGAAGATTTTGCAGTCTATCGCAACTATGAGTGCGCTGACTGCTATGGTTTACCAAACATCGGTATGAAGATATGTGTGTACGAGGCCGGAACTGCGGCAGGGTGCTTAGGTTTACCGCTGGGCAAACGCGTAGAGGTCACAGAAGTCAAATGCTGCGCAAACGGCGACCCTTACTGCGAGTTCGAAGTGCGTGTTATGGAATAATTCCCGTCTTTTCATGATGGTTTGAAATCTTATCACGGAATAAAAAAAAAGACCTATTGGCCGGATTACAGCCAATGGGTCTTCTCTTTCTAATGCTTTTTTCAACATCAATTGAGTAATATAGAGGCAGTGTGTCCAGATATATTCTGCAACTATTTCGATTTTTGACAGTTGGGAAGATTCAAGCGGATTCAACAGCTTTACTGCAGCAGCTTTGCTTTTTTTATATGCCGACATGCTTTGATTGATGCATTTTGATATTAAAAATCGCATCATCAAATCAAGCCGGAATATGTTTTGAAAGAAACTCTTTTTTACCGCCATACTGGCATGCAATGTGACTTTGTTACTGTCTGTCGACTAGTTATTAAGTATCATTTATGTATCAAACCTTGGAGGTGCTTTTGTGCAGACAGTGGCCAAACGCGTGAGAAAAGCGACCGTAGGCAGAGAATACTGTGTAGCCTGCGGATGTTGTGTGAAGGTATGCCCGAAATCTGCAGTACATATCGTAAAAGGCATATTTGCCGAGGTGGACTTCGAAAAATGTATAGGCTGTGGCAAATGTGCGAGGGAATGTCCGGCATCCGTTATCGCGATATCGGAGGTACCTTTATGAAAAAGCGCTGGTATGACTACCTTTGGATCGTCTCACTGTTATATCTGTTCCTCGGGCTTTTTAATATACTGTTTGCCTGGCTTGGACTTTTGTGTTTCTTTACACCGCTGATCATAGCTGTTGTCGGCGGAAGCAAGGCTTACTGCAATCGCTATTGCGGCCGGGGACAGTTTTTCGCTCTGCTCGGCGGTCGCTTCGGCTTCTCCCGCAAAAAGGATCCTCCCCGATTTCTTAAAAGCAGATGGTTTCGCTACGGTTTTCTGACATTCTTTCTGACAATGTTTATTGTTATGCTTTGGAACACCTGGCTTGTCCTTTCGGGCATTCGAGAACTGAGCAAAACAGTAACGCTTCTGTGGACCTTCAGGCTGCCATGGCATTGGGCATATCACGGTTCCGCTGTCGCTCCATGGGTTGCGCAATTCGCCTTTGGTTTTTATAGCGTAATGCTCACATCAACGATATTAGGCATTTTCACCATGGTCCTGTTCAAGCCGCGATCCTGGTGTGTATACTGTCCGATGGGAACCATGACCCAGCTTATCTGCAAAGCCAGATCCGGCAATAACGTGAGTTTGTCACAGAACTATAAAGAGAATCCCTATATAATGCAGTCAGAACAATAAAAGGAATAACCTCAGCAGGATTTACAAGGGTAGAACAAAGCAAGAACGTCGTATACTATGCGTACAAAATCCTGATAAAATTCTTTCTGGTATAGGAGGTCGTATATATGTCAGTCCTTAAGATAACTAAAGACAATTTTCAGCGAGAAGTCATGGAAAGCGACAAGCCCGTGTTGCTGGACTTTTTCGCCAACTGGTGCGGACCCTGCCGGATTATTTCGCCTATCATCAACAGGATCGCTGAAGAGATACCTGATGTCAAGGTCGGAAAGGTTGATGTGGACGAACAGCGTGAGTTGGCCATGGCCTTCAATATCATGAGCACTCCCACTCTGGTGGTCGTGAAAAACGGTAAAGTAGTTAATCGGGCAACCGGTGTGAGGCCCAAGCAGCAGATACTTTCAATGCTGTCATGATAAAGCAAATCGCCGTCTGATAACAGGACGGCGTTTTCCTTTATTCGGATAGCTCTTGCAACCGTTTAATATCAGTCAGCTCCACGGTACCTCTTGCGAGCTCTACCAAACCCTCAGATTGGAAGTGCTTCAGCATCCGCGTCACTACTTCCCTTGCCGTCCCCAGGTGGGCAGCGATCCTTTCATGTGTGATCTTCAACACATTGCTACCTTCCAGGTTGCTCTCCTCCAACAGGAAGGCTGCAAGCCGTTCGTCAAATCTCTTCCACAAGATCTGCTCCATGAGCCACATCACCTCAGAAAAGCGCGTGGCCATAAGCTCATTGGTATAATTCGCTACTGCAGCGGAAGATTCCATTATCATTTTATAGACTTCGGCAGGCACTATCCATAACTCGGTGTCCTTTTCCGCTTCAAGAGTGATATCAAACTGGATGCTGTTGATCATGCATGAGGCGGAGAACAGGCATATATCACGCTCAAATAAACGGTAAAGGGTGATTTCTTTTCCCTCGTCCGAAACGATAAATGCCCTGAGCTGCCCGGAGCATATAACGAGCAGCCCTATGCAGCCATCGGTCCCGGTGCTCTGCAGCGTTCCCTTTGGCAGTATTCGCCTGACAGCTGACTGCTTCAGTAACTCGCGTTCGTTTGCAGTCAACTTATCCCATACGGGAAAGTAACTTTCCAATGCCATATCCATCGCCTTTATATGCATTTTCTTTCTAAATATGGTTATCGGAAGATAATACTTGAAGACCCTCTAATATTATAACTCTATTTTTTAACTGTTCCTGAATAACGAACAACCCGTATATATGAGATTTCCATGAATCGCTCTTTGGCTTACTTAAAACCGATCCGTTCATATCAAACACACTTATCTACTTTAGTGTATAATGCTTCCCTGATCCTGTCAAACGTGCACTCATCAACTCTGCCGCCGGATGTCATTATATAGAGCGGTACAGTTTCCATGTCTTCCCGCAGTCGAGGCTGGATATATGGATAATCGTTGAGATAAAAGTTGTTTCTCTCATAGAATGCTATTCGCCTTTTGCAAATTTCGGTGTCCGGCGGCTCAACTTCCAGGCACGCCATTTTTCCCAGCATATCGATGACACCGTTCATTATATATGTTCCGACTCCTTTATTCCTATGCTCCGGAGCCACCGCAAAATGCTCGATAAATGCAAAATCATCAAATTCCCAAACTGCAATAAAAGCTGTTATATTTTCAGTATCAGAATACAATGCATAAATGGTATATGCGGGATCATCCAACAGAGCTTTCTGTCCATTATAAGTCCTGTATTCTTCAGGAGGAAAGCTCTTTTCCATCAAGTCAAAAATCATGTCAAAATCTTTGGTGTCTATCTTTTTTATCAAAACGTCCGGTCTCCTCAAGCAATTAGCAAAAAGTATGAGCACACTACAGTCTACTATACCTGAAAGTAATATTCAACAAAATAGCACCAGTTTATTTTCCGCCCTTGGATAGATAGTCGGAATATCTCATCGCAACAATGATCGCCTTCAGGGTCTCCCGTCTCATCCCGATGCTGTATTTGCCGTCACCCTTTATCGCACCCACGGCTACCAGCTTTTTTACATCTTCGCGCCAATAATCCGGCACATCCTCAAGTGTCTTGTATAGAGGATCATACGTGTCCTGCCACTTATCCATCAACTCATTGAACCGTTCCTGAGTCATATCGTCACCCCCTTGTTGGATCAGTGCCTTATCTACTGCAGCCCTAAAACTGTCCATATCC
>JAAYMG010000367.1 GCA_012521525.1 Clostridiales bacterium
CAATGTCGCAATAGCCGCACCTTCAACTCCGAGGGCCGGAAACCCGAGCTTTCCGAAAATCAGGACCCAGTTGAGGAATGTATTCAGGAGCATGGAGCCTGCCAGGATGAACATGCCCAGCTTTGGATTCTCCGTACTCCTATGTGCTCCGACATATACCATGCAGACAGAGTTGAGGAAATAAGACAAGGCTACGATCCTGCCGTATCTGACTGCTACGTCCAGTAAAACCGGATTATTGGTCGTGAAACTCATGACAAACTCAGGGAACAGCGTTATGACCATTGCGAACAGAAATGAAAGAGTACCTGCAAAATACATGCTGATACCTATTACCCTGTTGATGGTCTCCACATCACGTTTGCCCCAATACTGGCTCATCATAACCGAGCCGCCGGATTGCAATCCGAACACAAAAAGCATCGCGACAAAGAAAGGAGTATTTGCAAGAGACACGCCTGCCAGTTCGTTTTGGCCAAGCATGCCTACCATTGCCGTATCCACCAGTGCCAAAGCTGAGTTGATCAGGTTTTGCATAACAAGAGGAAGCGCCAGCGCAGCAAGGTTTTTGTAGAAACTGCGCCCGCGCCTGAGGAAGTGCAACATACGTTACCTCACATTACTTATATTTTTTCTTGACGGGAACAGGCATTTTAACCAGGATATTTTACACGTTATCGGACCCTTAGTCAAGAAAGCTGTCAGATGTATTTCATATGCCAGCTTACAGATCGTCAGTGCCTGAGCAGATGGTTTTTTCTTACCCGTGTGTTGTATAAGGTTTCTTCGATAATATAGTGTTTTGTAAAGACCTGCTTTTTCTCCCTGTAGGTCGACTCGTCGTCTATTTCCTCATCTATCTCGGCGCACACCTTTTCTACGTCGCCGAACTTGGCGATCCTGATATAATTCGGATGCAACTGCGGTTTGAAGAGACACAGGATGCTGTACGCCAGGAAGGACGGGAACAGGATCGTAAATATGATAACAAGTATGAAGTCGATATACTCGTCTTCTACTGTAATATATCTGAGATCGGCTACATATGACGCAACATCCATGCCTGCATAGTCTGTCAGCCCCAAATCATGGCCCACATATAGGGGAAGGTCGGTAAATATGGCATGTGTTACGGTATCACCGGCTTTAAGTGTTGTATTACGAGGTAAAAGAGCTATGAAATCAACGCCGCCGATCTTCACCAGCGCGATTTTCTGCAAAGTCTCAGGAGGCAAGGACTTAGTTGCAGGGTTGCCGTATAATATCTTCAATGTCTTGTCGTCGTTGAGCCCGTATCCCAGGCCAACTTCTTCATAGCTTTCCAAAGTGAACTTGAAACGGTACTTCAGGCCGTCCTCATACAATTCGGTCCTGCGTATCAACGGAGGTATCGTCACTCCATATTCCTGTGTATTGAAAGGTTCGGATTCCGGTTTTATGGTCAGCATCTTTACATTGGAAATGAGGTCATTGGTATCCAGCTTATATCCGGAGGAGTGTGCGTTCAGAAGGTAGACGAAAGCGGAGTTCAGGTAAAGAAAATACAAAACCATCAAAACGGCAGCCCAAAACAGCATGGCAATGGTATTTTTCCGGGTCTTCCTGTAAATGTATCCCTTTCTCATAGTGCTTTACCTCCTGCGTTACGAAATTGAAGAGCCTCTGCGATGTGGTGCGCCCGGATCTCCGCGGAAGCTTCCAGATCCGCAATCGTGCGGGCGATCCTTAATACTCTGTCATATGAACGTGCAGTCAGACCCAACCTGTCAAAAGCGCTTCTGAGCAGCTCCAGGCCGGACGGATCCGGCTTGCAGAACTCCTGGATTAGGTGTGACGGAAGATGGGCGTTGGCAGTTATTTCGTCAAGCCCATACCTGGCATAGCGGTCGCGAGCAAAGCTTCTTGCTGCGATGACACGTTTCCGGATCGCTGCGGAAGGCTCTCCGGAAGGTTTGCGTGACAGGTCATCGAAATCCAGGGACGGTACGTCTGCTATGATATCGATCCGGTCAAGAAGGGGACCGGAGATCCTGCCGATATAGGAATCTATTTGAGCCCTGCTGCAAATACAGCGATGGGAAGGATGCCCGTGCCAGCCGCACTTGCACGGATTCATCGCCGCAACTAATAAGAACCTGCTTGGATATGTGACGGTTCCGGCAGCGCGCGAAATGACTATCGATCCTTCTTCGATCGGCTGCCGCAATATCTCAAGAGCACGCCTTTCAAACTCGGGAAGCTCATCCAAAAATAAAACCCCGTTGTGGGCAAGCGTTATTTCTCCCGGTTTTGGTACCGTTCCTCCCCCGGAAAGCCCCGTAACTGAAACAGTGTGGTGGGGAGCGCGGAAAGGACGGTCTGACAACAGGGGCTTGTCCCTGCTCAGCAGTCCGGCCACAGAGTGGATAGCGGTACACTCCATCG
>JAAYMG010000368.1 GCA_012521525.1 Clostridiales bacterium
GACGAAAAATAAAAATTTTTAATACAGTGGATTTGCCTGAAACCATGTAACGAGCAAAAGCACAAAGGAAAGACTGGGTTTATTAATGCAGACTCAAAACTGCATGATTGCCGCCGGTTGATTATGTTGGAACCATAAACGCCTGGATCGATCTGAAAGCGGATCCAAATCAGTCCCAGAGTGAGTCCATCAGTTTTTTCAACCTGAGCTTACGCTTCTCGGTTTCCTGACGGTCTATGACATAGCGGTCTCCTTTAAGGAGCAGCACATCGCCTTCCCTGGCGTTTGGGGGGAGTTTTGACCTTTCGATATTATGCATTTTTCTTTCGTTGTCCTCACACACGGCGTACTCGCCTTCGAACCTGTCGATGATGAGCATAGCGATCCCTCCGTTTGTCATTCGTTTTCAACGTCAAATGTCAGCGAAGCACCATCGCTTGTGACAACGATGGTCCCCGACTCATCAGTCCTGTATATCACAATGCCTGCTTCTCTAAGCCTTGTCAGCGTTTCTTCGGCGGGATGTCCGTAGGAGTTGTTCTTCCCGACAGAAATTACGGCATACTGTGGTCTCACAGCCAGTATGAACTCCTGGGATGTCGAAGTTTTGCTGCCATGGTGCCCGACTTTGAGGACGGTCGACTGCAGGTCATATCCCTCTGACAGCATTTCATTTTCGGAAGGGATGCCGGCATCCCCGGTCAGCAGGAATGAAGTGTTTCCAAACTCAAGTTTGATGACCACCGAATATTCGTTCGTGTCGCCATATTTTTCGCTGTTCGGAGCGAGTATCGTAAATTTGGCTTTGCCAAGGGAGTACTCGGTCCCCGGAACAGGACTAGTTATCTTGAGCCCTTTACGGGCGATCGCTTCAAGGACATCTTCGAAGGTCCTGGTGTTGCTTTGCACCCTGGGCATTATGACCCTGCCTGCTTCGAAGTTGTCGATAACTGCATCCAGACCGCCTATGTGGTCTTCATGGGGATGGGTTCCAATGACGAAATCAAGTTTTGCAATACCCTTATTTCTCAAGTAATTTACCACAGTATCAGCATCGGCATTATTACCGCCGTCAACGAGCATGGAACCGGAACCGCTTATGATCAATATACAGTCGGCTTGTCCGACATCGATAAAGTGCAATTCTATAGTGTCCGGGGATTCCGGACTCAGTGTTTGCTCCGGCGAGTCAGCATTGGGATCGGAAGGATCAGGAACATCGCCTTTGTTGTTGTCGCGGTTTTCAGGCGCATCATTTGTGCCGTCATCCGGCCGCGTGACGGTTAGGTCGTGCACGGATGGTTCCGGCGAAGGTTCGGGAACCTGATCCGGTGCCGATGCAGGTTTCGGTGAGGGATCAGACCGATCTTCCGAAGAGGGTCCCAAAACGGCTTCCGGCACCGGCCCGGGCGAGGAACCATGGGATCTGCCGGAATAAGCGGCATCTGCCGGGACTATAACGTTCAGCAGGGCTGCCAGTGCAAAAAACGCAAGGAGCTTCATCCACCACTTGGGGGCAAACCTCAGTCTCCTGTTTATGAAATCTGTCAGAGGCGGAAGAAGGAAGACGCCTGCGGATATGCTCATCAGACCCTGAGGATATCCCGTCATGGACATCAGCAGCCCGATCAACATAAAAAGCAAAGACAATGACCACGCGGCTGCTCTCGCGATCTTTCTCATTTTGACACGCCCTCCCGTAAGCCTCTTGTTGATGTCAACACACATTATATCATATAAATGATAAATCCGCGCAAAATTGACAGCAAGGTACAAATTAAATGTGGGACACCGGTACAGGTTCGCTGTCATAATCCTGACAGCGAACCTGTACCGGTGTCCCACGCTCATTTAGCTGCCTGTTGCAGGCGCTACAGGCTAAACTGCTTCAGAATGCCCTCTGCCATGTAGTCTGCCATTTCGAGTGCCTGATCTTCTATCTTATCATAAATGGCTATGTCTTCTTCGAATTGTCCGTTCAGCCGCAGTACAGCTTCCTGTTCTGTGAGCCTGAGATGTTTATTCAGCATGGACTCCCAGGTACCGAAATTCCAGTTAGGATTTATCTTTGAGAGGAATCGCGCTATGTCTTTTGCGTTTCTGTACCATTCGTCTCTAAGCCTGTTAACGGCGGCGGTATTCCCTGCTTTAGCCGCATTTACGAACTTGGTCGCAATGGTCAGGTGTTCTGTGAACAGTTCAACGAATTTTTTTACAATGTCCCGGCAGTAAAATACCTGCAGCACCCTGCCGAAGTCAACCGGATTGCGTAACAATCTCCGTGTAACTGGCGCCAGATCACCCAGACCGGCAGCGGTGCTTACTATGAAGGACCTTGTCCACATTATATGTTGCTCCCACAATTTGCGGAATGTATTGTACAGGCCAAGCCGGCTGAACAACTCTTTCTTGTTGACTGATTGTATACTCATAAAAGATCCTCCTGATGAAATAAATACATGATGACCGATATGGAGTTTTAATTAAAACTGGCAATGTGCCGAACTATATATCCTTCCGCAACATTTTATGTTTTGCTTAATTGCTTTGTTCGGTCGATCACAACGATATGTACTCTTGTCCGGTATGCACATATGGGATCCGCGCTCAAGCCTATGAGCAGGGACTCATATAACCGGGCAGTGATAAACTAAGCATATAGTACCGGTCAAACTGAAACCATTTCCGGAGTCCCATTACCGGGTCCCGATTGACCTTGTTTTGCAAGAGCTGAGCATGGTACAATATTCATAAAAAAGGGGGAGACAGTATGACAGGCTCGATCCGGAATATAAAACTGAAAGCGAATGATGGTCTGGAGTTAGCCGCGGTACTATTTAAAGCAGAAAACCCCAGGGCGCTGGTCCAGATAATCCATGGGGCAGTGGAGCACAAGAACAGGTATTTCGACTTTGCGGAATTTCTACAAAGTAACGGTTTTACCGTGATAATCTCCGACAACCGGGGTCACGGCGAGTCGCGCAATGATAAGTACTATCTGGGGACCATGGGAAGCCTGGAGCAGATGATAGAAGACCAGTTGGTGATCACGAGGTATGTCAAGCAGCTTTATCCGGGAAAAGAGTTGTATATGATCGGCCATTCCTTAGGCTCACTGTTCGCAAGAGTTTACCTGCAGGAGCATGACCATGAGCTAAGCAAGCTTGTACTTAGCGGCACACCAAACTATATACCCGGGGTGCAAGCAGCATATATGTTGGGAAAGATCTTGACTATGCTTGGAGGAAGACGGGGTTATCTTCTGGCGAAAATAAAAGGGGATACGAAACAGGATCACTCATGGATCAGTGTCAGCAGGAAGAACCTCGATGCCTACATAAATGATCCTTTGTGCGGATATATATATGAAAACTATGGGTTGTTGACTTTGATAGATGCGGACCGGCAGATGCACAATTTCAGGAGATTCAAATGTGCAAATCCCGATCTGCCGATCCTGAGCGTGACCGGTGAAGACGACCCGGTGACCGGAGGCAGCAAGGGACTGCAGGATTCCATTGATTCCCTGAAAAAGGTCGGGTATAAAAATGTTGCCAGCATCGTATATAAAGGCATGAAACACGAGGTGCTCAACGAGGATAACAAAGAGGAAGTCTACAGGGACATATTGGATTTCCTGATGAAATAGGCCGTTAAAAAACCGCTATTCCCGGAGGTGTCCGGGAGCAGCGGTTTTTTATCC
>JAAYMG010000369.1 GCA_012521525.1 Clostridiales bacterium
ATTATGATTGTGTGTTGTTGCAGATTGCTCTTGATATCTTCTGCCCAACTACAGTAATATAGTAGTATATTGAGATTCTAAGTGCACGTATATGAGCTGTAGGAGTGAAACAATGAAGGTATTGGTCTTGGGATATAACAGGGATGTTGATGTATTTCTGCCGGACGGTTGGGCTCACAGGGAGCTGGAAAGGCGTTTTCCGGACTGTGAGTTCCGGGTATATAAAAGAGGTCAGGAAACACTGGAGGATATGTTATGGGCTGATGTTGTCACAGGACATCCCTCCAGGCAAATGCTCCGTCAGGCCGGGAACATAAAGTGGCTTCACATCCAGTCTGCGGGTGTGGACGGGTACACGGACAAGAGCATTTACGCAAACCCCAATATCATCGTCACCCGTACCGCGGACGTATTTTCGTTCGCGATTGCAGAACATACACTCGGAATGATTCTCGCCCTCAACAGGAATTTCCCCCGATATATCCGCAACCAGTCGATGCATATATGGGACAGGGGCATTGAAAGGTATGAGCTGTTTGATTCAAACGTGCTGATGCTAGGAACAGGGAGCCTTGCCTCGGAAATCGTTAAGCTGCTGAAGCCTTTTGGGTGCAGGATATTCGGAGTCAGGCGCAGCCCGGAACCTGTCGAGGGATATGACAGGATATACTCTTCCGATCAACTGCACTCTGCTCTTGCCGAAGCAGATTATATAATCAATACACTGCCCCGTACTCCCCGGACGGAGAAGTATTTGGGCGCCGATGAATTCGCGGTGATGAAGGACCGTGCGATCCTGATAAATGTCGGCAGAGGTGCTACTGTGGACACCGGCGCGCTGATCGAAGCGCTCGCCGCCTGGAAAATAGCCGGCGCGGGACTTGATGTGACGGATCCGGAGCCGCTTCCGGCCGACAGCCCGCTCTGGGACATGGAGAACGTGATCATCACGCCTCACAGTTCCGGCTTTTCGGAGGTCACGGACAGGAGACGCTTTGAGTGCTTTTCGAAGCTCCTTGAGAAGTTTCTGGCGGGAGAACCGCTTGACTATCAGGTCGACTTTTCGCGGGGGTATTAAGAAATATGCAAAGGGATCCGGCTTTACAAGAAGGCTTTGCATGTTGAGCCTGATCATGATCGGAAATATTTGATATTTGCTTTCGATATCGGTTTATAGTTAAGATATCAGTTTTATTGAGTAAAGCCGGAGCATTTTACATGGATTTTGCCGGGGGTGATATATATGTTTTCTTTTCCGATCGGAGTGATCCTGGATTCTTTCAGGCTGCCTGTCAGGGATGCTCTTGCAGAAGCTGCAAAACTGGGCGTGCAGGGTATACAGGTTTATGTGACTAAGGGTGAATTATCGCCGGAGAACATGACTGCCGAAAAGTGCAGCGAGTTCCTGGATATGGTCCGATCTTATGGACTTGCCATATCCGCGCTATGCGGCGACCTGGGTCAGGGGTTTGGCGACAGGGAGGGCAATCCCGTACTGATCGAAAAATCAAAGAGGATATTGGAACTTGCCCGCCGGCTTGATACCGACATCGTAACTACACATATCGGGGTGATACCCGAGGATAAAAGCCACCCCAGATATCAAATAATGCTGGAAGCCTGCGGTGAGCTAAGCCTCTTTGCGGAGGATATCGGCGCCAGGCTGGCCGTCGAGACCGGACCGGAAAGAGCGGTGACGCTTAAGCGGTTCCTTGATGATATCTCCTCAAACGGTTTAGCGGTCAACATGGACCCGGCCAACTTCGTCATGGTGACCGGAGACGACCCTGTTCAGGCTGTCTACACTCTGGGCGATCATATAGTACATACGCATGCCAAAGACGGGCGGAAACTTGCGGACAAAGATCCTGAAATCATTTACCGGATCATCGAGGAAGAGATCCGGTCAGGGAAGTCCTTTGTCGAGCTCCCGCTGGGTGAGGGGGATGTGCCGTTCCAACTCTATCTTAAGGCATTGGAGGACATCGGGTACAAGGGATTTTTGACTGTGGAACGGGAAGTCGGGGAAGATCCGGCGAAGGATATTGGGAAAGCTGTCCTGTTTCTCAAAAATCTCATAAGGCAAGGGAACGATCATGAAGGACAGTGTGGTCATTGATCAGAAGAACTGGAACATTTTGAAGATGCTTCGGGTAAGCCGGGGATTTGTTGCTTTTGCTTCCAGGACCGCATATTTAAAGCGTTTGAACAAGATACTGTATAGTCCTGAACAGGCAAGAAAAAAAGCCCTGCGTGAAATGATCCGCCCCTGTCAATGTAGACCAGGGAAATAATTAAAACATGGTTATTGAATAGCTACTGCCAAATGGTGGTAGCTCTTTTTATGCAGCAAACTTTGCCTTGTACTTCAGAATCCGTTTGTTCTCAGGAATGGGATACTGTGCTGGAGAATCGGTTTTAAGCGCCGCAGCTCGAACTTCCATGGGAGCGCGATTGCCGAAGCGTTCTTGAAGCCGTTCATAGTTGTAGAAATGGATGTATTGGTTAATGGCAGCTCGAAGAGAAGCCTCGTCAGTAAACTTATGTAAGTTGAACATCTCTGCTTTGATGATTCCCCAGAACCCTTCGGTCGGACCATTGTCAATGCAGCGGCCCACTCGAGACATTGACTGCTCCATCCCCTGTTTTTGGAGTTTCATCTGGAACACCTTACTCGTGTATTGAAATCCTCTGTCGCTATGAAACAAGGGCTTAGCTCCCGGATTTTCCGCAATTGCACGCTCAAACGTCTCAAAAACCAGTTTGCTATCATTACGCTTGCTTAACACATAGGCCACGACAGAGCGATCATACAGATCAAGAATCGCACTGAGGTACATCTTGTGAACGATCGGCCCTTCATACCATTTGAATTCGGTGACATCGGTGACCCACTTCTCGTTGGGCTTTGTGGCATTGAAATCGCGCTTCAAGACATTCTCCGCAGTCGCCTCCGGCGAGGAATAGGCGTATTTCTTCTGCTTTCTCCGAATCACAGAATGAATGTTGAGAACTTTCATGATGCGGTGAATCCTGTTCTTGCTGTAACAGGTCCCGTTGAAATGGTTGATCCAAACGGTCATGCGGCGATAGCCAAGGATATGATTGAATTTCTCGTCATACTCCCGAATTAACTCCGCCAACTGCAGATTCTCTTGCTCGGCTTTTGGCACCGTTCGGTGAAGCCATTGGTAATATGCTGCTTTACTGATGTTCAGTTGCCGGCACATCCAGCGAATGCTCCAATGCTTCTCCTTGTGGAAATGCTGTATGGTAAGATATTTGAACTCAAAACGCAATCTTCCCAGCCTCACATCCCTTCGAATTCTTTCACTTTTTTTAACAGTTCTACAACCATATCTCTTTCTTCCAGTTGGCGTTTTAGCCGAAGGTTTTCCCGACGCAGACGCTCCAGTTCGTCCACTTCATCATCACTCTTGTGCTTGCCGCGCCGGTCAGTGAGACCGTCTTCACCGGATTCAAGATATTTCTTCACCCAGGTGTACACCTGGCTGTATGAAACATCATAAAGGGCCGCTGTCCCTTTGTAATCATACCCGTGAGCAATGCAGTACTCCGTAATCTTTTTTCTCTCTTCCAGAGTGGTTTTTCTTCTGGCGTTTGCCATATAGACCTCCCGTTTCGGATCATAGTCCTTGAGTTCTTTATTGGCATTATAACGCTTTATCCACTGTCGGAGAACTTCTCTGGCTGAAATGTTATATTTTGCGACGATGTCATCTACGCTTCCTTCTCCACCAAGAACTGCTTTAACGCACATCGTTTTGAATTCTTTGCTGTAATGAGCATTACCCTCTCTTTTTACAAAGCAAGATGCGCCTTGCTCCAAATATTTGTGAACCCAGGCTCTGAGCGTTCTTGAGTCTATCCCATACATTTGGGCAAGGGAATCATACGAACCTCGCCCTGATAGATATTCATTTATAATCCTTAACTTCCATTCGGCACTATGCGGTGATTTACCCATAAAAAATCCTCCTAAAGTAGTTTTGGATATTTCCATGGTCTACTTTAGGAGGATCATATCATAATGTACGGGTCTTTTGCAATGCCTCTAAGTACGGGATTTGGATC
>JAAYMG010000370.1 GCA_012521525.1 Clostridiales bacterium
CCAGCCGCTTTTTTGCCTCATCCTTCTTCATGAATATGAAGTCTTCGCGCACCGGAGTGCCTGTCAGCACGACGCGCTCGGGGTTTTTATACCTGTCGGCGCTGTCAAATCCCACCATTATCCTGTCCGCTCTCTTCGACAGCAGGGAAGTCGTAAGTCCCGGTATCGCGTTGGATTCATGGATAGCCGTCGGGATCCCGAGTTTTGAGGCGGCATATACCGTCGGGAAGCTTGCATATCCTCCCGTCCCGACGACCACGTCGGGTTTGAAATCGATCAGGATCTCCCGGGCCATCCTGATCGATCTTCGTATGCCAAGCAGGACCTTGATATTGTTTATGACGTCCTTCGGCTTGAGGCTCCGTCTGAAATTGGAGATGGGAACTGTCTTTATAGGGAATCCCTCCCGGGTAACGAGCCCGACTTCCATTCCTCCGTCCGCTCCGGCGAACAGTATTTCGGCTTCGGGCCGTTTGTCCCGGATCAGCTTGGCTACCGCGATGGCCGGATTGATATGGCCGCCGGTACCGCCGCAGGTAAACACAACTCTCAAGAATATCACCCTTTTTTATCCTGCCCTCGGTGCGGGTATTTGCCTGGAAACGCTCAGCACGACGCCCATTTCGGCCAGCTGGATCAACAGCGAAGTGCCGCCATAGCTGAAAAACGGCAGAGAAATACCCGTAACCGGTATCAGGTTCGTAACGACCGCCACATTCAGGAATGTCTGGACTGCAAGAAGAGTTATGACACCCGTCACCATCAATGATCCGAAACGGTCGCGGGAACGTATGGCTATCCAGTATCCCCTGATGATAAGAAGCGCAAACAGGAACAGCACAAGGCAGGCCCCAACCATGCCGAGCTCCTCGCAGACTATGGCGAATATGAAGTCGTTGTGCTGCTCGGGAAGATACAGATGCTTTTGCCTGCTCTTCCCCAGTCCGAGCCCGAAAAGGCCTCCGGATCCCACGGCATAGAGGGACTGTATGATCTGATAGCCCCCTCCCTGTGGATCGGAAAACGGATCCTGCCAGATGCGTATACGTGCAATGGCGTGAGCCATGTTCGTCATGACGAAGTAGCCGGCGGCCACCGCCACGGCTATGGCACCCGCAAACCAGCCCCAGTGTACGCCGCCCACAAACATCAGGGCACCGCCGACCGCTACGATCAGAATCGCTCCGGAAATATGCGGCTGCAAAAGCATCAGGGCCGCGATCACGACCAGCACCGTTGCAAAGGGAAGTATTCCGTATTTGAAGGTCTTCATCTTCTCACGAAATACGGATATCATCGAGGAAAAGGACACAATGACGGCAAACTTCGCGACCTCCGACGGCTGGAGCTGGACAGGACCGACCTTGATCCATCTTGTCGCGCCGCCTGCGTTAAAGCCGATTATGGGAACCAGTATCAGCAGCACTATCGAGCCTGCCAGCATCGGGAGGCTCAGGATCCGCAAATATTGGTAGTTCATGCGGGATATGACCAGCATGACGACCGTACCTCCCAACGCGATGAGCCCCTGTTTTATGAAATAATAAGCAGAATTGTCCATCGTGTAATAGGCAGACGCGTAACTTGCGGAAAACATCATGATAAGGCCAAAACACATTATGAGGAGCACGAGCAGGAAAAAAGGCAAATCCATCGGACCCAGCTTTCTGTCCGACATTGCCTCTGCCTTCTTCTTTCTTTTCATCGTTTGGGTCGCACCGTTCGTCATTGATATCTCCCACACTTAAAAGTGTATTTATTGCTATCTAAGATATATATCGTCAAGATATGCGAAAAGTGTAATCGGTACGTGCCTGACGCGATTTCTACCAGATATATATGCCCCTGATCGCCAGCAGCGAGACGACGCACAGCAATATCGTGATCGCAGAGAACACGAGGCAGATCTTCTTTTCGCCCCAGCCTCCCATCTCGAAGTGGTGGTGGATGGGAGACATGCGGAAGATCCTCTTGCCGCCTGTCAGTTTGAAGTATGTCACCTGAAGTATTACAGACAGGATCTCAAGTATATATATAGCTCCCACCAGCAGGATTATGATCGGAACATTCAGCGCGAACGCGACTCCGCAGACGAGGCCGCCCAGGAAAAGGGAACCGGTATCCCCCATGAAGATCCTTGCCGGGTTGAAGTTATAAACCAGGAACCCAAATATCGCCCCTACCGAAGCTGCCGAAATGACAGCCACATCCGCCGCATTTTTTATGATCGCGGTCACGGTGAAGAAGACCATGATCGGCAGCGTCACCGTACCAAGAAGTCCGTCAACACCGTCGGTGAAGTTAACCGCGTTTACCATGCCGCTGATAAACAGCACCGATAATAGCATATACCAGGTCCATGGAAGCGGGATCGTTATATTGACAAAGGGTATATACAGGTTTGGAGAAAGGACCCCCGTCCACCTCAGCAGGCTTATGAATGCAAGCGATACGGCAAGCTGCAAAAAGAGCTTCTGGGGTGCGGTAAGGCCCAGATTGCGCTTTTTTGACACCTTTACATAGTCGTCGAGAAAACCGATCGCGCCAAAGGAAATCGCGAAAAGCAAAATAACGACACCCAGCCATATATTGACCGGATATCCCAACCTGTCGGAAACGATACCGGTGATCATGAAGGAGGCGGTTATGCCCGCTATTATCAGAACGCCGCCCATTGTGGGGGTGCCCTGCTTGGATATGTGCCACTTTGGACCGATCTCCAAAATGCTCTGCCCCAGCTTCTTTTTCACCATGAAAGGTATAAAGAATTTTCCGACAACGAGTGCGACGATCAATGCCGTCGCGGCAGCCACTGCTAATGTCCA
>JAAYMG010000371.1 GCA_012521525.1 Clostridiales bacterium
GTACATTGTAGGATACAAATGCGGTGAAAAATATAATCGGGAAGTTATAGCCGTTATAACTTCCCTGTTTTTATTATTAATATGAATACTATACTTTTAATCACCGGTATGAAAGTCTAACCTTTAGTTCTCATCTACCGAAACCTGTCTATCATGTATCTGGGAATTTTCAGGCATAAGCTCACGCGATATGATCCTGAGCATCTCCGTGAACATAGCCGTTTGCTCAGGTGTGAACCTCTTCTTGATCCTTTCCATGACCGTATGGACATATTCGCTGTTGATGTTGTAATAGTCAAGGAACTTCTGTGTGACTCTAAGGTGATATTCCCTCTTGTCCTTTTCGGAGTTTATCTTTTTTATATATCCCTTCTTGATAAGCGAGTTTACCTTATACGTTGCGTTTGGCTGGGATATACCGATCGCCTCTGCAAATTCCCCTATTTTGGGCTCTCTCAGCGCATAAATCGCTTCAGCCGCAAATGCCTCTGTAGCATTCAGGCTGCCTAAGCGATCGCTCAACCTGTCAAATATACCGCGATAGAAGTTCAGCTTGAATTTGGCGTAGACCTCCTGGAAACATTCCTCAAGGTCCATCGATCCCTGCAGGGGATCATCTTTAATGCCGCTCCGGTCCTTATTATCCATATCCGACATATCCTCAACCGCCCTCTTATTTATTAAAATATTTTAAGTATTTATACCATAAATTGCGGAGAATGTCAATATAATGTCAATATTATGTCAATACAATCGATACTTACATAACCGTACAGATCGTTGCATGTTAAATCGGTTTGCTTTTGTTGACGTATTTCCCCATTTATCATATAATTCAATCAGCAATCAAAGCCTAACAAGTTAGGTAAAGATTACTTGAATATTCAGGCGGGAGGACTTTAGATGTTGAAAACCGAGACATGGCGTGCGATAGACATTTCCCTGGAATGTGAGCATGAATACGCGAACCCCTTCCTCGATGTCGACATTTTTGGTGAATTTCAGGGTCCGAACGGCGAATCCATTAAACTGTATGGATTCTGGGACGGCGGCACCAGGTGGCTGATACGGTTTGCTCCGACCTGCGCCGGCATCTGGACTTATAAGACATACGCAAGCGATGGCCGATCCGCATTTGAGACCACAGGTACGATCGAGTGCGTGCCCTATTCCGGTTCGCTTGACATATATAAGCATGGTTTCCTAAAAGTCGGACCGCAGGCAAGGTACCTGGTATACAACGATAACACACCGTTTTTCTGGCTGGGAGATACCCACTGGACGTTTGTCACCGAGGAAAGATTCGATGAATCCAATTGCCCGCTGTATGAAAGTCAGTTCAAGGCGTGCGTAGACAAGCGGGTCAGGCAGAAATTTACCGTTTACCAGAGCAACTTCAGGGACGGCAAGGACTATCACATGTTTGGCCGTTACTTTGAGTACCTTGTGGATACGGAAAACGGGCTGCTGCCTGATCTGGAACTCTTCCACAACAACGTAGATCCCAAAATGAAATACATTGCGGACGCCGGACTTGTACATGCTGTCGGTTTTTCGTGGGGCAGCGCGATCCTCAAATGCGGTGTCGAAAGATATAAGCTGCTTGCAAAATATCTCGTAGCGAGATATGGCGCATATCCGATCATATGGACGCTTGCAGGAGAGCTGCCGGGCTACAGCCGGAAAGACCGCGATGCCATTGTCGATGCATGGAGAGAAGTAGCTCTTGAGGTTGAAAGGATAGACGGATACAATAACCTGCAGTCGGTCCACCTTGCTACTGACAGGCCCCTCCCGAACATATACCAGGGCGAGAAGTGGTACGACTTTGCAATGAGTCAGGCAGGTCACGGCGATTATGACATGTTCTACACCATGTACACAGATTTCAGGCGCGATTATCCCGCCTGTCCGCTGGTTGAAAGCGAGGGGTTCTACGAAGGAGCCCGCTCCAATGAGATGCACCCCCGGACGATCACCGATGATATGATGCGCAGGCTAGCCTATACGGTCATGCAGTGCGGCGGATGCGGTTACACTTACGGCTGCAACGGTGTTTGGGAACTCCAATGGGAAGCCGGTGTGGGAGGCATCGGTTGGGGCGATATGGCATGGTGGGACGGCCTCGATCTCCCCGGCGCCGATCAGCTTACGATTTTCAGGGAGTTCTATGAGAGTGTTGATTGGCATACCCTAAGACCCGTCAATTTTGTCGCGCATGGCTTTTCTTTTACCGAACGCAATGATCTCCTCGGTCGTCCGCTCTTTACGGCAAACGACGACATGAGCATTGTCGTGGGTTATTTCAGCCAGAAATCCGCGAAGGCAGCCACCATCGCGACGCTGCCTTATAAGAGTTACCTTGTCCGTTGGTTCGACCCAAAAACCGGTGAGTACACAACAGTGGATGCGGATGCAAGGCCTGTAAAAGGCCGCTGGTCACTCCCAATGAACCGTTCATTGTTTGCCGCATCTCCTGAAGATAAAGTGCTGGTCCTCACCGCCAACAAGTAACCATACTCTTTAGCCCGTTTGCATGTCACTATTGGTCTTTGCATCGCGTTTTATACGTTATAATGGATGATCAGATTTCAATACAGAAACTTAAGACTCATATTAAAACAGAGACTGCAGATAAATTCATTCCGAAAGTAATATGGTTGAAGTCTGAAATTCATGAAATGAGGCTGTTTGCCCGGGATCATTTGATTCCCGGCAAACAGCCTCACAGATTCATATTATATATATTATCTTATCCCAAGAGTGCTTCAGGTGCTGCAAGGAGTTCTGGCGTCCAAGACAAGGAGCCCACTTTAAGAAGTGCACCTTACCTTTAGCGGTTCTGGAAGCGATCAAAAGCCTGCTGATAGAGCTCGATGCAGCGCTCGATGCCCATCGTCTTGAGCTGCTGCCTGTATTGCTCGAACTCGCTGAGCGGCTTTGTGCCGTTGATGAACTGAGTTATGGTCTCGGTGATGTACGTGGTGATGTCCTGATAGATCCTCGAATATTCGTTGGCTTCATCTTCGTTCAAAGTTACGCCAAGCATGCTCTGGTAACCGGCGTTCTGATCCCAGTTGGAATCCCAGATGGCTCCGGCGCTGGTGCAGTAGCTGCTCATAGCCGGGGTGATCTGGCGGGCCCAGTCATACTGGCGGGAGTGATACGAACCGATCGTATATACATACAGAGCGTCGTTCTGGCTCAGGCCGTCGGGATTGTTGGTGACAGTTTCGAGGAAGTAGGGCTTGCCGTTCTCGTCATATTCAAACGATACGCCCTGAATGCCGTAGTCTGCCAGGATCTCTCCCTCATCGGAGTAGAAGTAGTCATACCATGCTACCATGACAGGGATGTTGTGGCACTGGGTGGTGATGGTGTTTACATTGGTGCCGACACGTGAGTCGGGTGTCGAGTAGATGGTAAGCTTGCGCGTATCTCCGGGATTGTTGACCGGGCAGGGTACCGCAACGGTCTGGAAGTTGGGGTCTGTCGCCTGCATCTTGTGGACATCGAACATCGTCCAGAAGCTGCGGAACGCGGTAAGCTTGCCGTTCAGCATGAGAGGAGGTGTCTCGGAGAAATACGCAAAGCCTGCGTATGAGGTGTAATCCGGATCTATGAGGCCTTCGCTGTACCACTTGTTCAGCATGGTGAGGTAGCCGAGCAGCTCCGGCTCATACGGTCCATATTTTACGACTCCGTCCTTCGCGAAAAATCCGTTGATGAGATCGAATCCGGCAAGGAGCGCGTCGTCAAGGCCGTCGGCGGATGACAGCGCATATCCGAGAGATCCCTTCGCGTCGCGGGCCTTTGTGAGCATCTCGTACCAGTCGTTGTACGTTACAGGCGAATCCATCCCGAATTCTTTGAGCCAGTCTTCACGTACCTGCGGGCCCCACCATGTGGGCTCGATTTCCTTGCTTATGTTGTAGAAGCCGGGCATGCGGCCCATGTCGGTGACGTTGCGCTTCCATGTGTCCTCGGTGATCTTCGCCATCGCGAGGAAGTTCTTTCCGTAATCATTGAGATAGGGCATGATGTCGATGATCACTTCATCGTCCACATACTTGTCTAGTCCACCGATATAATTGCCCCTCATGAATGAGTCCGGCAGATCTCCCGACGTCACTATCAGGTTGAACGACTCGTTTTCGGTCCCGGTTGCCGGCTGGTCCCACTCAATGTGGACATTCAGCCTTCTCTCGGCTTCCTGGTATGCGAGGCTGTCGTTTGGTGTTGTCATGTTGGCGGTCGTGCTCATCGGACCTGCCCAAATCTTGAAGGTAACGGGTTCGTCCAGCGGGAATTTTA
>JAAYMG010000040.1 GCA_012521525.1 Clostridiales bacterium
GATAACGGGCATCGGAACGTCTGTAACCATTTGAACCTTGTTAGGCTCCATGACCGCAACTGCTCTCATAATATCCTCCATCTCGACGGCGACGGTACGGGATCGATTATGACCAATATGTCTTTGAGTGCCGTCTTTTTGTGTATTTTTCTGTTGTATTGGCTTGATGCTGATACTGTTTATGGCGTTATACTGAATCTGAACCCTGTCTGAGACTGATACACAGTGTTTGCGGGAGTGACCGGCTGCGGGAAATGCGGATATGCCGTCGCATCAGGAAAATACTGTGTCTCCAGGCAGAACGCGCCAAACCTAGAGTATTTCCTGCCTTCCTTTGCACCCTCCGTGTCCCTTTCGTTGCACGAACAGTACAGTTGGACCCCCGGCATGTCGGTCCGGAGCGTCAGCCTTATCCCCGTCAAATCGGAATAGACCCATCCGCATTCGCGGTATCCTGTTCCCGACAGGCATAGATTGTGGTCGTATCCGTTTTGGATGGCGATCTGCCCGGACCCGCTGTCAAGCCCCTCACCAAGCTTCTTCGTCCCGCGGAAGTCGAAGGGCGTGCCGTCCACCCTGAGGACCTCACCGGTCGGCAATCCGCCCGGAGCAACGGGCGTGAAGAAATCCGCGTCCATTCGCACGATATGGTTATGTATCGTTCCGTTGCCGTGCCCGTTGAGGTTCATGTATACATGGCTTGTGATATTTATTATCGTATCCTCTGTCGGCAGGCAGCGGTAACGTAAAATAAACTCGTTATCCGGCGTCAGGATATATGTGACCCATACGTCAACCTCACCCGGAAAACCGCCTTCTCCACGGTCACGATGATACAGGGTGACCTTATCTCCTTCTTCGTCTTCATGCAGCCTTCCGGAAAACAGCTTCATAGCGTAACACCCTGCACCTCCGTGGATGACGAACGGGGCCTTTTTCCCTCCCCATTCGGGGAGCGGCAGTTGATGGAGCCTGCCGTTGATCCACAGCCTTCCACCGCCGATGCGGTTGGCGACGCGCCCCATGACGCCGCAGTTCCATCCCATGGCACTGAGCTGATCTTCCAGGGTATCATAGCCCATTACCACGTCCACGAGTTTCCCGTCACGGTCCGGGACTCTGACTGCCCTTATGACCGCACCGAAATCAAGCACTTCGACTTCGGCGCCGCTCCTGTTTTTCAGCCGGTACAGCGAAACCTTCCTGCCGTCCCGGAGCTTGCCGTATAAAATCTTTTCGCCCATGCTGTTCTCCCTGAGGTTATTATTGCTGCGTCAAAGATACATCTCAGACAGTCGCGTAAGCGGTACGCGAAATGATCTCGTCCTGCATCTTGTCGTCCAGGTAGATAAAGTACTCGCAGAATCCCGCAATTCGCACGACCAGGTTGCGGTGGGCATGCGGATTGACTTTCGCATCCAAAAGCTCTTCGGGGGTGACGAAGTTGATCTGGATCTGCGGTCCGCCCTGCCCGAGATATGTCTTCAGCAGGCTCTTGAGCGCCGCTACGCCGCCCTTGGTGCTGAACAGGGATGCGGTGACCTTGAGGTTAGTCGCAAGCGCTCCGTTGAGGAAGGAATAATCCAAAGTCAACAGGCTGTTAAGCAGGCTGGTCGGGCCCTTCGTGTCGTGGCCCTGGACAGGTCCCAAACCGTCGCTGATAGGCTGGCCTTTCTTGCGCCCGTCGAGCGTCGCTCCGGTGACCTCGCCGAGACTTGTTGCCTGGGTATAGCTGAAGAAACTGCTTACATACTTCTCTTTAAGCGTTCCGTCATTGAGTTTGTAGACTTCCGATGTAAACGTATTGAACATTTTTGCGGCGATCTCATCGACCCAGCCGATGCCGTTGCCGTAGTGCGGGAGATTATTCCTGATATATGTGCGAAGCGACTCGTGTCCCTCGTAATTGCTGCGGGCTATGTCGATGAGCTGATCCAAAGTGAACTTACCGGAATCGAACACCAGTTCCTTGATCGTCACGAGAGAATCCGTGGCGTTGCCGAGACCGCATCCGGTGATCGGAATATGGCCCGGAACGGCCGGTCCGCCATGGAACATATCCTTGCCCTTTTCGAGGCAGCCGTCGATCCAGACAGAACCAAAGGGGTCATATCCGCGCTGGTTCATGAACCTGTAATCCGCGGGCACCTTTCTCTGGGCGATGGCGATCTTTATCCGGTCGACCATGGTCTGCATCAGTTCTTCAAATGAATCCAGCTTCACTTTGCCGGCCTTGTAATCGTCAAGGATCTCATCCAAAATCTGCGAGAAGGAAACGAAACCGTTCGGAACTATGAGCCAACCGGCACATGCGTCGGCTACCAGTGTCTCTACGCATCCCATGTTGTAGAAGTTGCACGCGTGCTCGGGAGCGTGTCCCAGGTCGAGGAAAGCCTTCATCCATACGTCAGCGTTTACGAGCTGAGGCATGCCGAATCCCAGCCTGATGGTCTCCATCGCTTCGTCCATTAACCATTCGGGAGATTTCGTGGGCGAAACCTGGAGCGAGATGTTCGGATACGGCAGTTTGGTGACCCTGGCAGCAGCCAGGCATACCTTTGTAAAATCGTTTGCCGTGCTTTCTCCCCTGGCATTCAGTCCGCCGAGAGCCATGCTCTGCACTGTGCGCATTTTGGGCTCGTTGCACTTCAGGTACAGCATGCATACGAGGTCTCGTGCTTCTTCAAACGTGATGCGCCCGGCCTCAATGTCGCGCTTATAGAACGGGTACATATACTGATCGAATTTCGCAAAGCTGAGGGCGGAACCCAAACCGGTATTGGCGATCAGATGGGTAAGCCACACAAGCTGGATCGCCTCGCGGAAGGTTTCAGGCTTCTCGGTAGATACTTTATCGATAACGGCTGCGATCTCACGGAGTTCCCGTGCCCGTTCCGCATCCTGCTCGGCCTCGGCTGCGTCCGCATATGCCCTGGCATACCTCTTCATGTAGCGGATCGCCGCCTCGATGACGATCTTGCACGCAGTATAGAATTCCTGTTTTTCCGGGTCGTCCTTTGTCCTTTCCAGGTACCCTTCTATCTGCTCAAGTACGGCACGGTACCCTGTGTTGATCGCCCTGCCGTAATTGAGATTGAGGTGGTTGGCTGCCATCCAGGGCAGGCCGAGCACCCGTTTCATGACTTCTTCGCCGTAGTCATACTGGAACCTGTTCTCAAGCACCTTCGCTATTTCATAGTCCTCGATGCGGTCGTCATCGGCATACTTCGCCTGCATTTCCCTGATAAGCTTCTGCAAGGTCAGATAATCGACGTTTGCGTCATAGTGGTCGCGCGCCATGAGCGCAAAACGCGATTTCATCATGGGAGCCGTACCGCTTGCGGGTCTCTCGTTCCTCCGGGCCCTTCCGTAGAAATATACCGGTTCTTTTTCCTGGCTTGGGTTTATGTATTCTTCCACGAACTTTTCCGCCTGCACGATCAGATCCTCATATTTCGGCTGGACCGGGTCGACCGGCCACATCCCCAGTATCGATCCTCCCAAAAGTTCATAAGGGAACACTTCCAGCTTAACGTTGTCGAGCAGGTATTCCATGGCCTTCGCGCGTCTGATTTGTGTCGGCAAGCCCTCGGTCTGGGCCA
>JAAYMG010000372.1 GCA_012521525.1 Clostridiales bacterium
AAGGTGCGGCTATTGCGACATTGATTTCGCGCATATTCGAGCTGCTGGTGACGATCGTTTATGCCGTCTTTATCGACAAGCACCTGAAAATAATACCGAAAGCGCTTTTTGTGCCGGGAAAAGAAGTCCTCAAAGACTTCATAAAATATGCGACTCCGGTCGTCCTGAACGAAACGCTTTGGGGAATAGGATTTTCCATGATACCGGTCATATACGGACACATGGAGAACTCTGCCGACGTAGTGGCCGCCAGTTCTGTATCCGGCAATATCGAACGGATCATAACCGTTGCGACCTTTGCCATAGCAAATGTCAGCGCTATTTGCATTGGCAAGGAAATCGGAAGCGGGGCCGATTCTGACGAAGTCCAACGGCTGGGCGGAGACCTTCTCGGCCTGTCGATGCTGATAGGCCTGATCAGCGGGATCCTGCTTGTGGCAATTACCTTCCTTGTGGTTGACCCCTATGTATATGATATCTTTGACCTGTCGGCCGAAGCAAGGCGTATAGCCAAGATGATGTCGCTCGTTATAAGCTGTTTTCTCGTTCTTCGCTCATTCAACGGCACAAACATTGTCGGCGTACTTCGCGGAGGCGGAGACGTGAAAGTCTGCATGCTGCTGGATGTGCTCCCTCTCTATTTATATAGGGTCCCGGTGGCTGCCTTGACTGCGCTGGTACTTAAATGGGACATAACCTGGGTATATTTGCTGCTGACCTGTGAGGAATTTATCAAGTTTTTTACAGGTGTTCTGAGATACCGCAGCAAGAAGTGGATAAACAACATAACCCGGGATTTTGCATAAGGAGCAAGGGATAATTTATGCATTATCTTGATAACGCTTCGACGACAAGAGTAACCCGGTCGGCTGCGAACGCCGCCCTGGACGCAATGCTGAACCGCTTTGGAAACCCCTCTTCCGTCCATTCGCTGGGAATCGAAGCGGAAGGGATAATAAGCCGTGCCCGAAAGGAACTGGCCGATGCGCTTGGATGCAAACCGCAAGAGATATATTTTACATCCGGCGGGACCGAGGCCGACAACCTTGCAGTAATACAGGGAGCGGAACTGCAGAAAAGGAAAGGCCGTCACATAATAACCACGTCCATTGAACACCCCGCTGTCATAAATGCAATGAAATACCTGGCCAGTAACGGGTTTGAAGTAACATTCCTTTCCCCTGAAAAAGACGGCACTGTTTCGCTTGAAGCATTTGAGCAGTCGGTCCGACGTGACACTGTTCTTGTCTCTATGATGCTTTGCAACAATGAGACCGGTGCCTTCCAGCCGGTTGCCGAAGCGGTAAGGCTGTTCAGGGAGAAAAATCCGGACGGGCTTTTCCATACCGATGCCGTACAGGCCTTTATGAAACAGCGCTTTGACGTGAGGTCCCTGGGAGTCGACCTTCTCAGCGTAAGCTCACATAAAATACACGGACCCAAAGGAGCAGGAGCGCTTTACGTGCGCGGTGGCGTCAAAATGAAACCTTTGCTGCACGGAGGGAACCAGGAATCCGGGCTCCGCTCCGGGACCGAAGCGGTGCCCGCGATAGCCGGTTTTGGAGAAGCGGTCCGCGAAGCCAGGGCCGACCTCCAAAACAACATGGAAAAGATAGACCGGCTGCGCGGCCGGTTGATCGCGGGTCTTGCCAGGCTGCCCAAAGTGGAACTGATCGCAGCCGGCAGTGCAATAATAACGCTCGCAGTGCCCAAATATCCTACCGAAGTGATCATCCGGCTTTTGGAAAGCAGAAACATTTTCGTCTCGGGAGGATCGGCATGCTCCCGCGGCAAATCCAGCCATGTACTGGAAGCAATGAAAGTGCAGCCAAACCTGATAAAGTCCTCCGTCAGGGTGAGCCTGTCCTGGCACAACACTGACGAAGACATTGATGCACTCCTTCTTGCTCTCGAAGAAATCGCATGATCATATGCAGCCCCATCAAAAAAACTGCCCCTCTGATCCATATCGGATCGAGGGGTTTTTGCTCGTCATATCCATCATTTCAAACAATAGAAAAGTTATAGTAAAACCCGCAACTTATACTGTCGGAGTATCAACTTTCGGATGCGCATTATTTCCGCTGATCGTTCCTATTTGCGCTGCAACGTTTGGTTTGCTGTAATAATAACGATAGCTATATTTATTAAGGTATTTGGATTTCCTCGCATTATATTTGATCCCGTTCAGTACTGCTCCCATAAATACTGCTCCTACCTTTTTCAGCTTTTCCAGCGAGAGGCGATGCTCCTTCAATGAAGCGTGATCCTGTCTTACTACCAGCAGGACCGCGTCGCTCTTGCTTACCAGGTTGAGAGTATCGGTCACATCATATATGGGTGCGGAATCAAATATTATTATGTCATACTCACGTTCAAAGTCTTCGATCACTTCGGCAAAACCGCTGCTTTGGAAGATCACATACCCTCTGCTTATATCATCGATGAACGGAAGGACATGCAGATTTTCGATCACTTCGTAAATGCACTTTTTACGGTCTTCCCTGTCTTCGTAACCCAGGAAAGATGCAGCAGAATTCTTGTCGATACCAAACACATTATATAAGTCAGGTTTTCGCAGATCGCAGTCTATCA
>JAAYMG010000373.1 GCA_012521525.1 Clostridiales bacterium
AGGTAAGAGCGCCTGCTTCAACCTGCCTGTTCCAGCTATAGATAGTGATACCGCGTTTTATGTTGTGTTCCATACCAATACCTCTCAATTCTATAAATTGAAATGAAATCGATTTCATCCAATATAACATAATCAGAACTGCGTGTCAACAATTGCCCCTGGATTGTTAGTCAGACGGATATATTTTTGAAAGAATAATCTGATTTCGTAAAAAATATTCAGAAATCAGAAAATTTTGCACTGATGATAAAATTCAGATACTAAAAAGACACAATAAATTTTACATAATTGTTTGCAATCGGTACGGGACATTGAATGAGTGGTTTGAAAACGCATTCAAAACAGTTTTTTTAGTAAGGTACTTGTAATTGCATTTGCTATATTCTGTATGTTAAGGATAAACGGCTCTATTCAGTTTGACAGTCTATTTTTTTATAACTATAATTGTGTATAACCGGAGATTGCAGACAAGATATTCAAAATGATGTGGGTTTGATCTGATTATTGAGTTTTTGCACTAGGAAATGTTGGTGTTTTATATGTCTACTATGAAAGATGTGGCTAAATTAGCGGGAGTATCAGCCTCGACGGTATCACGTTATCTCACAGGCAGTACCGGAGTTTCAAGAGAAAAAGAATTAAGGATAGCAAGGGCTATCAAAGAACTCAATTACGAGCCTAATGTATTGGGACGTAGTCTTAGGAATGCCGAAACGAAGATAGTTCTGGTCGTTATGTCCCGCCTGATACCCCAGTGCATGCAGGGGATGCTGGACGCCGCCAGAAAGGAAGGCTATAATATACTGTTGGATCTGTCCGAAAGAAACATAGATAGGACACAGACTTTAAGAGCTTTTCAAAACGGTTTGGTAGACGGCATCATTTTTCAGGATGTACGGATAACAGAAAATGTATATCGGGAAATTTCCGTGAAAATTCCGGTAGTACAATGCGGGGATTATACGGATATACCGGGCTCGGATATAGTCTCGATCGACAACGAAAATATGGCATATCGTATGGCATCGCACCTGATAAGAAAAGGATATGACTCTATTGCTTATGTATATTATTATTACAAAGATGGGACGCATGGCAGTTTAGTTGATGCCCGTGAACGAGGCATAATGCGTGCTGTCAATGAAAATGGCCTCACTTTTGGAAACGAACACAAAATAGGTATCCTGTGGGAGCCGAATTACGAGAAGGGTAACAGGTATGCTGAAGGTGTCAGGGATTGGCTCCGGTCTGTAGGTGATAAGGTGGCTGACTGCATTTATAAACTTCCCCAACCACCAAGAGCCTTGTTTTGCTATAACGATCAGATCGCTTTTGGCTGTATACGTGCGCTTCGCGCAAGAGGGATAAGGATACCCGAAGACATTGCGGTCTCGGGATTTGACGGACAGTTCCTCCCTACAGAGACGGATTCGATCCTCTCTACGGTGGTTCAACCTTTCTACAAAATCGGATATGAAGCTTTCAGCCTGATGGTTTCGAAACTGAAAGACAGAGACAACACCGGAAGGGGGAGAAAGATCCTTCTGGATTCGGAGCTCTCACTGCGCGCATCAACAGGTGATCAGCCGGTTGACGGGAACAGCTCACTGTGATATTATTAATAGGCATTAAAAACCATGAAGGTTTTTGTATCGATATAGCTTAACGTATCTTAAGATCGCTATATTGCTTTTGATATGGTGTTATTTGACCAATTGCTACGAAATTTAGCTGTATGAAACAGCTGTTTTTCGTGGCTGCTTTATTACACTTTTAATTTCGGACTCGCCACCGAGATACACCTGAAGTGCATGCTGCAACAGATCAAGGTGCAGTATTTTCAGGAATATCAATCACAGGCCGAAAATCAACAATGAAGAGGAGCAGCTATATGAAAAACGAAAGCTCAATTCGTGATATCATAATCTCCGCACTGATGATCGCCCTCGGAATACTTCTGCCCATGGCTTTTCATGCTTTCGGACTTGGAAGCACATTTTTGCCGATGCATATCCCCGTTTTGATAGCGGGTTATTTGCTGCCCGTACACTTTTCGATCATCGTCGGCGCGGTAACACCGTTCCTTAGTTCGATCCTTACAGGCATGCCGCCCTTTTTTCCGATCATGCCATATATGTGCTTTGAACTGGCGGCTTACGGTGCTGCCGTGAGCTTTATCCGTAAAAGGTTATTTGCAGAAAAACCTATGGCTAACGTATACATATCCTTGATTGGAAGTATGATTTTCGGTAGAATAGTTGCGGGATTGATCGTTTGGATCCTCGTCCTGTTTTTCTCCGCGAAATTACCCGGACCGGTCGCCTTCATAACCGGAGCGGTGGCCTCCGGATTGCCGGGCATCATCATCCAGTTGGTCCTCATTCCGCCGCTGATGGTTTTGCTGAGGAAAGCACGGGTTATAAATCAGTGATTTGACGTAAGTGTATTAAATAGATTGATTTGGATGGTTAAGTGCAGATATGGATGACAGTTTGACAAACAGGGATTACTTCAATTCAGTAGCAGAAAACTGGGATAATATCGTAAATCATGATCGTGTTAAAATCCACGAGATACTTACCATGACCGGTGTAAAAGAGGGAGATTTCGTTCTTGATGTGGGTACCGGTACAGGTGTGTTGATACCTTTCTTGCATGAGCGCATAAAGGATACGGGAAGGATAGTAGCAGTTGATGTGGCGGACAAAATGATAGAGGTGGCCAAAAAGAAGTATGGCTATCCCAATGTTTCATATGTTGTGGGAGATGCCAGGCACATCGATCTGGAAGCGGGGTCATTCGATCTTGTCATATGCTACTCCATGTTTCCCCATTTTGGCGACAAGAGGGATGCTGTAAAAAAACTCTCCCGCTACTTAAAAAGGGGAGGACGGTTCGTCATAGCCCACTCCCAGAGCAGACAGGCAATCAACCGATTGCATCGGGATGCAGCCAAAGAGGTGCGCAATGACAGGCTTCCGGACGCCGGGATTTTGAAGGGGTTCTACTCGGATGCGGGTTTGGAGACGATCCATATAACCGACAACGAAGAAATGTTTGTCGTTGTCGGGCAAAAGCGTTGATGATCCCCGATTATTCAGGCATGTATTGAAACCGCGTTTTTTTCATCGCAGATAATACCATTTTTAATTAGGGTAAGCCAAAATAGTGGATAAATCCGCCATTATATATTAGAATAGATATAGCCACAAAAAATCAAAAGCATGATAAGGAGCAGATATGGCCCTGTCAGCTAAATTTGTCAGAAGGCAGCTAAAGAAGATAAAGCCGATAATGGATGGGGCGACCATCCAGCACGCCCGGCAGCAGCACGACATGATCGGAAATCTCATGGTCATCCCCCGCAGGTGGAAAGTCAGCTCAAGGACATATCGTTTTCCGGGGTTTGCAGCCTCAATGATATATCCCCTCGACGAGACCCGTGAGGGAATAATACTCTACCTCCACGGCGGCGGATATGCATGCGGCGGGCTTGACTATGCCCGTGCATTTGGCACCGTGCTCGCAAACGAGTGTTCTGTCCGTGTATTCTGCCCTGCTTATAGGCTTGCACCTGAAAACAGGTTTCCCGCAGCCCTCGAAGACGCCCTTGTATCATACCGCTATTTGCTTGACGGCGGATATGAACCCGCAAAGATAATACTTTGCGGTGAGAGCGCCGGCGGAGGGCTTGTTTTTTCCCTGTGCCTGAAACTCAAGGCGGAAGGCCTGCCCCTTCCGGGTGGGATCGTCGCAATATCTCCCTGGACGGACCTCACGCTGTCCGGCCAGTCTTATAACTACAACAAAGCAGCCGACCCTACCATGTCCTATGAAAAATTGAAACTGTTTGCCGACCTGTATGCGGAAAACAAGAACGATCCCCTTGTTTCGCCCCTTTTTGGCGACCTGGAAGATTTGCCGCCGTCGCTGATATTCGTGGGTGGCAGCGAGATCATGCTCGACGATTCGAAGCAGATGCACCTGAAGCTTTTGTCGGCGGGCTGTCAAAGCGAACTGGTCGTTGCACCGGAGATGTGGCACGGATATGTCCTTTACGGTCTTAAGGAGTTTCGTTCCGATTACAGGAAGATAAACGCATTCCTTGACGTGTATTTGCCGTATAAACGCAAATTGAGGTGGATGCGGCTGGACAACGCAGCAAAAATATACCCGGCGGCATACAGGCACAACCGCAACCACACATTCCGGCTTTCTGCCACGCTTATCGAAGACGTTGATGTGCCGGTCCTCCAGTCTGCGCTGGACATAACAGTCAGGAGGTTCCCTTCGATAGCCGTTCGCCTTCGCAGAGGCCTGTTCTGGTACTACCTTGAGGAAATACCCAGGGCTCCCGAAATCATGGAGGAAAAGGGATGCCCCCTTATGCGCATGCCCTTTGAAAATATCCGCAAATGTGCATTCAGGGTAATTGCATACCGGAACCGCATCGCGACAGAGTTTTTCCATGCTCTGACCGACGGTTCGGGCGGCTTGGTATTCCTGAAGACCCTCGTTGCGGAATATCTGAAGCAGAAATACGGAGCGGACATTCCCTGCACGGACGGAGTACTGAACAGGCTTGAAACCCCGGATGAAGAGGAGCTGGAGGACAGCTACCTCAAGTATGCCGGAAAAGTGACGAAAAAGAGGACCGGAGAAAATGCGTACAGGCTCAACGGGACACCTGATGAAGACGGCTTCATAAGGCTTACTACCCTGATGACCGACGCCGGAACGGCAGTCAATATAGCAAGGTCCAAAGGCATCACGCTGACGGCATTGATCTGCTCCGCGCTTATAAAGGCGATCTACGATATTCAAAACGAAAGCGTGCCGAGACACCGGCAGAAGCATGTCCTCGTACAGGTGCCGGTGAACCTCAGGAATCTTTTTCCGAGCCGGACGGTCAGAAACTTTTCCCTGTACATCAAGCCGGGCATAGATCCTAGGCTGGGCGAGTGGACTTTCGACGAGATATGTAAGAAAGTACACCACAGCATGGCCGCAGAAATAACCGAAAAGGAGATGGCGTCGGCCATAGCGTCGAATGTGCGTGACGAACAGGCCTTTATCATCCGGATCATGCCGTTGTTCATAAAAAATGCGGTGATGAAGGCGGCCTACAATATAATCGGCGAGGGAAAGGAGTGCCTGGCACTTTCCAATCTTGGCGCCGTAAAGATACCGGAAGAGATGAAGAGATATGTCACGAGGATGGACTTCATACTGGGTGCGCGTCCGGGACAGCCATATAACTGTGCGATGTTATCGTATGGCGACACCCTTTATATAAACTTCACGCGCGTCATCAAGGAACCTAAGCTGGAGCGGAAAGTATATGAAATACTGCGTGAGCTTGGGATGAAAATAAAAGTTGAAAGCAATTATGGCAATTCCCATATGCATAACAAACAACAGTCATCAATGCAGGCATAACAACCCGAAAGGACAGCGAGAGTATGTATTGCATAAAATGCGGAGTCGAGCTTGCGGACAGTGAAAAAAAGTGCCCGCTGTGCGGAACGGCGGTCTATCATCCGGAAATCGAGATCAGGGATGCACCGGGCCCGTATCCCGAATTCCACAAGGAAACGGAAACGGTGAAGCGGACGGGAGTCCTGTTTATCCTCACGATGTTCTTTGCGCTGGCGTTTTCGCTGTGTATTTTGATAGACCTGAGTACAAACGGAAGGCTCACATGGTCCGGCTATGCCACGGGAGGTATTTTGATAGCATACGCGTGGTTCCTGCTGCCGTATTGGTTCCACAGGCCAAATTCCATCGTATTCATCTCCGTTGACTTTGCAGTTGTAGCGTTTTATCTGTTGTACATCGATCTGTCGACGGGAGGATCATGGTTCCTTGGGTTCGCGTTTCCGGTCGTACTGGCTGCAGCAGGTATAACGATAGCAGCCATAGCGCTTGTGCGGTACGTAAGGAGAGGCTATCTTTATATCACC
>JAAYMG010000374.1 GCA_012521525.1 Clostridiales bacterium
AAGCGGCATACGATATCGATCGCTTTTACCGGTGCGATCTGCTGATACTCGACGATCTCGGCACCGAAATGCAATCCCCCATAATAAACACCGCGCTTTACACACTGATAAACACAAGGCTGATGCGCGGAAAGAAGATGATCATCAATACCAATCTCAGCGAGAAAACCGAGCTTCCGCGCCGCTACTCCCCTCAAATCGTATCACGGCTTCGCGGAGAGTTCCTGAGCCTGTTCTTCTTCGGCGAGGACATCCGCATCAAGAAAAATATGTGGTGACCCGCTTAATGTCCGCACCATTATCTGAATCCTTAATCGTACCCTTTTATGTTTCCATATCTGCGCCCTTGTATGTTTCCTGATCTGCACCTTGTATGCATCCTATTGCTGCAAAACGCTCTGCCGGCTGACCGGCAGAGCGTTTTTATCGTCGTTCAATGATTTTATTTCCAAAGGTACTTCGCGGGATTGACCGCTTTCCCGTTTATACGGATCTCAAAGTGGACGTGTGGTCCGGTGCTCCTGCCCGTACTTCCGACACGGGCTATCGCCTCTCCCTGGGCTACTTTGTCGCCGACCTTTACCAGGAGCTTTGAGTTGTGTCCATAGAGGGTCTCGACGCCGTTTCCATGGTTGATTATTACACAGTATCCGTACGCTCCGTACCATCCGGCCTTCGTGACGGTTCCGCCGTCGGACGCCACTACGATCGATCCTTTCGGCCCGGCAAAGTCGATACCGGTATGGTAGTCATATTTGCCCTTGAATATCCGCCATCCGAACCTGGAAGAAATCGTGCCGTTATACGGGACTATGAATGTACCGGTCGGGGCGCGCTTCTTTGTGCCGACCCGAATGACTTCGTTTACGGGCTCTTCGATGACCTCTTCTTTCAGCACTACGGAGCTTTCAACTTCTCCGTCCACACTGACGACTTCGGTAGTAACCAGTTTCTTTCCGTTCTGACCCTTGACTTTGGTCTTCTGGACGCCTACAAACAGCGTCTTGTCATCCACGTATTCTGTCTCGTACGGGATCTCTTCCTCGGTCACCATTGTCTTCGTGGTGCGTACGGACAGTAAAGGAATTTCTTCTTTTACCGTTATGACTTGCCCTTCCTTTATATTATCCGGATCGACACCCGGGTTCAAATCGATAAGGGCTTGCGTAGACAGACCGTGATTTCTTGCGATCGCCTCGAACGTGTCTCCCGCCTGTATCGTGTACAGTTCTTCGTCACGGACGTTGGAAGACAGCGCCTGGCTGATTTCGCTCAATGTTTTTACATTGGCTGAATTTGTATATTGAAGCTTTACGTCGACATCCCTGACGAATTCGACATTCGTTATCGTTTCGCCCTCGCTGGCCGCCTTCATTTCGCTTTGCAGGAAGCCGTTGAGTATCGTGTCGATAGCTTCTTTGTCCCTGTGGGCCCCAATGACTTCTCCGTCAACCGTTACTACGTAGGCCTGCTCGATTTCGGAGATCCCCGAAAACAGCATCCTCTCCGCAGTCTCCAAATCAAGGATCTCCTTGCGGTTGAACATCTCGATATTGTATGACACATCGGCGTTGAGCGAATACGGATAACCGAGTATCTCGCTGACCTTATCCTCCACGCGTTCGACGACTTCGATAAAGTCGCTGCGTTTCGATACAAATCCCACAGGTTTTCCGTCGATGTATACCTGAAGCCCTACACCTACGATCGAACTTGAAACGACTGCAAATACAGATACCGCAAGGAACAGCATTCCCGCCGCTCTGGGCGCGCAGTAATTTACTATCCTGCGTGATATCGCATACCTAAGGGCTCCGAGATGCCTGCTCATCCAACGGTACCTGGCTCCTGCAAACTCTTTGGCTGCTGCAAAAACACAGGCAATGAATGCAATGGCCAGCATTATTGGACGGGGTGTAGCCCTGCGCAGTGAATTGCGAACGAGCACCGCACGGTCGGATATTTTATAAAAGCCCCGCTTTATCATAACGGATCTGTATGCCGCAGCACGTGAACGCGACAATCCGTTTGCAATCTTCTTTCTGTCTTTTATATAATTATCCGCTTTGTCCGTATAAGCAGGTATTTCAACCTTCGGTCTAACCAACAGCTTGCCAACCAGCGAGCTATGGGTTATAATTTCTTCGGACACGAGTCTCCCTCCTTAGAACACCAACCTCTAAAACGAGTTTAAAAAATTGGTGTCAATTCGGTAACAATTCGGTAACAGTGCAATACTACCTCATATTGCTGTTTTTGTCAAGCCCTTTTTATCGATAGAACATTTGCCATATATCTATTATTTTTTTCCATTTTTGCGGCCCCGAACGCATGTTTTCTTAGCAATATGTACCAAATCCAACGGTTTTACCGAACTGCCATAATAAACGGCCACGCTGTCGTCACATAATATAATATTCATTGTTACAGACGTATTACAAGCGTATCGCAGTTTAAGTAACATTTTGTTACCGTTATTATTTACCGATTTATATTATTGCTGATATAATATAATACTGGTGATGTTATCCAACCTTCCGCACGGATCGTTGGTTTATATTAAGCCCAAAAATGATCCGGTTCCCGGCAACATATCACAATATATCAAAATATATCAAAACTTGGAGCGTAATGTCTGATGATGACTGAAGAATACCCAAACTCACAGTCTTTGCCCTTTCACACATTATCGCCGGAAGAAAGTCTGTCGGCGCTGAAGTCCTCCCGTGAAGGGCTTTCACACGGTGAAGCCGCAGCAAGGCTTGAGATGTACGGCCCGAACACACTGGTCGAGTCCGCAAGGAGAACGTTGTTTCATCGGATCTGGGACCAGCTGAAAAACCCCATGGTACTTGTACTTATTGCGGCGGGCATCATATCCGGTATAGCCGGCGGTCATATAACCGACATGTTGATAATATTCGCCGTTGTCGTTCTCAACGTGGTCCTCGGCGTGCTGCAGGAGGGAAAAGCCGAAAAGGCACTCGAATCTCTCAGAGCCATGTCCTCCCCCTCTGCCAAAGTCCGAAGGAACGGATCCAGGCTGATCGTACCCGTCTCTGAAGTGGTGCCGGGCGACATAGTCGAACTGGAAGCAGGCGATTTTGTTTGTGCGGACATGCGCCTGATCGAGGTCGCATCGCTGCGGATCGAGGAAGCGGCTCTCACCGGGGAATCTGTCGCGGCCGAGAAGTCGGCCGATTCCCTGCCTGATGAGAATATCGTCCTCGGTGACAGGATAAACATGGCTTACAGCGGGACAGGAGTCGTTTACGGGCGCGGGACCGGGGTTGTGACGGCTACGGGCATGCAGACGGAAATGGGCAAAATAGCCGCATCTATCGCTACTGCGGCCGAACCTCAGACTCCTATACAGAAGAAACTTACCGAACTGTCCAAGTGGCTCAGCATACTTGTGCTTGTCATATGTGCTGTAGTATTTGCGGCAACTCTTATAAGGCAAGGCACCTCCGAGACGATCGAAGCATTTTTGCTTTCGGTGAGTCTGGCGGTAGCAGCAATACCAGAAGGCCTGCCTGCAGTCGTGACCATCGTGATGGCGCTTGGAGTGCAGCGAATGGCCTCGAAAAACGCGATCATTCGAAAACTTCCTGCCGTGGAAACGCTCGGATGCACCCAGGTCATCTGTTCCGACAAAACGGGTACATTGACACAGAATAAAATGACCGTCGTTAAGGCGTATGCAAACGATACGTTTCTTGGCTCCGACGCGCCTCTCACTTCTGACGGCCTTGAATTGCTCGTAGAAGCGCTTGTTTTCTGCAACGATTCCGGGAAGTCCACCGATGAAGACGGGCAAGTCGTTTACCTGGGCGACCCCACAGAAACTGCGCTGCTGGCATATGCCGATAAGCTGGGGTATCCGTCTGATAAGAGGCTGGATGCCGCACCACGGGTCGCGGAACTCCCCTTCGATTCGGAAAGAAAACTGATGAGCACTTACCACAGGAGAAACAATAAATATATCCACTTTGTAAAAGGCGCTCCCGATGTGATCCTTAACCGGTGCAACAGGGTGTTGATAAACGATCAGATAGTACCCCTGGACCGGACGATCGCGGAAAGGATAGAGCAGGCCAACAATGAGATGGCTTCACAAGCTCTGCGTGTTCTGGCCGCGGCCATGAACGTTTACGATGAACTCCCGCGGTCATATGCCGAGTCGGAAAACGACCTCGTTTTTATCGGCCTGGTCGGCATGATCGACCCCCCGAGGGCAGAAGTAAAGCAATCGGTCGAGGTTTGCCTCAGGGCGGGCATGCGTCCCATCATGATAACCGGAGACCATAAGACGACCGCTATTGCGATCGCTAAGCAGTTAGGTATATTGACCGATGATGCGGAAGCCATATCCGGTGCGGAGCTGGACCGCATACCCGACGAAGTCTTTTTTGATACCGTTGACCGATACTCAGTTTACGCGAGGGTCTCTCCAGAGCACAAGGTACGTATCGTCGAGGCCTGGCAGCGCCGGGGCAAAGTGGTCTCAATGACAGGTGACGGCGTAAACGACGCTCCGGCTCTTAAGAGGGCGGATATCGGTGTCGGCATGGGCATTAGCGGCACTGACGTAACGAAGAACGTCGCAGATATGGTTCTGACTGACGACAACTTTGCGACTATAGTCGCAGCTGTGGAAGAAGGCCGGAAAATCTATTCAAATGTCCGGAAATGCATCCACTACCTCCTGTCGGCAAACCTGAGCGAGGTCCTCACCGTATTGACGGCTACCCTTTTGGGCTTTACGAACTTTCTGCACACTATCCATATACTGTGGATAAACCTTGTATCGGATACCTTCCCATCTTTGGGCCTTGGCCTTGAAAATGCCGAGTCTGACAGCATGGAGAAACCTCCGCGCGACGCAAAAGAAGGGATCTTCGCAAATGGCGTCGGCGTTAGTATAATCTATCAGGGAATCGTTCTGGCTGCCCTGACTATGGCGGCATATTTGCTTGGCAGGAACGCCTCCCCCGAAACCGCTACGACCATGGCTTTTTGCACCCTGACATTTTCACAGCTGTTCCACTCCATGAACGTGCGTTCCTTTGACAAAAGCCTGTTCGAAATCGGATTCCATACAAACAAGTATGTGATCGGTGCCGTACTATTATCGATCGTGCTTACGATTTTGATCGTACAGGTACCGGGGTTGAATGATGTATTCAGGCTTACTGCCTTGAACGGACTGCAGTGGTTCCAGGTGGCATTGCTCTCGGCTGCCATCCTGCCGGTCGTTGAACTGGTCAAATATATAATAAAAAAGGTAAAGAGAGGGTAGGGAAACACGATGTCTCCCCACCCCCTCTTTGATGCTTCCGGATCATTGACCCGTGAGCTTACCTGCACGTCTTTGTACCTGCTGTGATATGACAGAGCATATTACTGTTTTCAAAATGTCCCCCGGTAAGAACACGATCATGCCGGAGTAGATTGCCTTGTTCACGGTGATCTCCGTGTTCAGGAAAACGCGAACTGCCATATACATGTATGGCACTCCTATGAGATATAAGACTGCCAGACCTGCAAAGCAAGCAAAGAGATAGCCGACAATGTCGCTGCGCATTCGTGAAAGTTTCCCTATGACATATGCCGCAGGTATCAGGCCGATCAGGAATCCGAAGGACGGACGGAAAATATATCCCGGCCCTCCACCCTCGGTGAACACGGGGACCCCGATCAGGCCAATCATCAGATAGACCAGCTGGCTGATCGCGCCGCGTCCGCTGCCCAACAGCAAACCTGCAAATGCCGTCATCATGAACTGCAGCGAGATGGGCACCGGCCACATCGGGATCTTTATGAATGCTCCGACCGCCGTCAGCGAGGCAAATATCCCCGTCAATATTATGTCCCTTGTTAACTGTCTTTTCATAAAGAGGATCCTTTCAAATGTTCATCGCTTGATATCGCTTATTAATGCAACCTGCCGGTTTTTTTCTTTTCCTGCCGGTATGCGGTTCGGCTTCATAAATCCCGTACAGTTATATCACATTTAACTATATAGACCTTTGAAGCCATCAGCTGTGCAGTATACGGCGCCATTGTTGTCAACTTAATTTTATATTTTGGTTGACAATTCCGACGTAACAATTATACTATTGATCATCATAAAATCAATCCGCAATAAGCAAACAAAGGACCTGGAAAGATGCATGAAATTTGTGCTTTCTATCCATAACCGGGAGCAAAAAAATGTTGAAATCAGAAGTGATAAAATCCCTGCTTGGTCAAAAAAATATAAATGGTTCCCTCCTTGCTTCAAGGCTGGGAGTCAGCAGGAACGCTGTCTGGAAGGTCATACAGGAGCTGAGGTCTGAGGGTTTCGAGATTTCATCGAAACCGAACCGTGGCTACAGCCTGGAAAGCCATCCCGATATAATTTCGGCAGAACTTATAGACGCCTATATCAAGCTTCAGCCCTGGAACCTGCTTGTGTTCGACAGCCTCGACTCCACGAACAACGAGGCAAAACGCCTGGCCGACGGAGGGCTCAAAGACAGGAGTGTCCTGTTGAGCGACGAACAGACAGGCGGCAAGGGCCGGCTCGGCCGTAGTTTTGTAAGCAAAAAGGGCCTCGGTTTATATATGAGCGTGTTTTTGAGACCTTCGGCTGCCGCCGGTGAACTGACCCCTGTAACTTCGCTTGCCGCAATTGCGGTAAAGAGAGCATTGCTGAAGACTGCAGGCGTCACCGCCGGGATAAAATGGCCCAATGACATAATATTGAACGGGAAAAAGCTTTGCGGAATCCTGACCGAACTCTCTGTAGAAGGCGAAAGCGGCAGCGTCCAGTACCTTGTGATCGGGATAGGCGTAAACGTCGGATACGGCTCTGAAGACTTCCCGCAGGAAATCAGGCACATGTGCACATCACTGAAGCTCGAAAACGCTCCCGCCGGCAGAGCGGAGCTGGCTGCCGCAATACTTGATGAACTGAGCAAAATATATAATGAAGGGCGCTTCTCGTTCGATCATGAAATATACCTCTCCGAATATATTCGTGATTGCATAACGATAGGAAGGGACGTCAAAATATCCGGAACCGACTCGCTTACCGGAAGGGCGGTCGGGCTGGACGAAGATTTCGGGCTTGTCGTGGAACTGGAAAACGGCAAACGGATCACGGTCCAGTCCGGGGAAGTATCGGTACGCGGCCTGTATGGTTATGCTGACTGAAAAGGAGCTGAATTTTTTGTCTGTTAAGCTCGTGAAGATGAAGGAATTCCTGCTTATAAACCTCGGTGTGCTCCTGATGGCGCTGGGCATCTATTTTTTCAAATTCCCAAACAAATTTACCACAGGCGGAGTAAGCGGCATCTCGGTGTTGCTGGGAGGCATTTTCCCCGACCTTAAGCCGGGACAGTTCGTGCTTATCGCGAACATGCTCCTCCTGGTCGTCGGCTTTCTCTTCTTCGGAAGGAAATTCGGGATCAAGACCACTTATGCAAGTATAGCTTTTTCGGCTGAGATCTGGCTTCTGGAGGTGCTGTTCCCGATGGACGCGCCTTTCACCCGTCAGCCGCTGCTGGAGCTTGCGTTCGCGGTTTTGCTCCCCGCCGTCGGGTCTGCTATTTTGTTCAACAATGAGGCCTCATCGGGCGGGACCGACGTCATAGCGATGATATTGAAAAAATATACCAGCCTCGATATAGGCAAAGCGCTTCTGCTGAGCGATTCGATCATCACAGTGTCTTCGATTTTCGTTTTCGGAATGGAAGTGGGACTGTTTTCCATAGCCGGTCTGCTCGCCAAAGCTTTCCTTGTCGACTCAGTCATTGAAAGTATAAACATAAACAAGTTTTTTACGATTATAACTACCAGGCCTGACGAGATTTGCGAGTTCATCAACAAGGATCTAAAACGTGGGGCGACCATCCATGACGCAATGGGAGCGTTTACGCACCTTCCTAAGACTGTGATCATAACAGTCGTCAACAGGCCCCAGGCCGTTCGCCTGCAGCGATTTATCCGCAGCGTAGATCCCGATGCATTTATACTCATCACAAATACGAGCGAGATAATAGGCAAAGGTTTTCGGGGCGTCAGCTTGTGATCAATATTGTGATATATCAAGTTTCTTTATATCAGGTTTTTAATGATAGAAAATCGTGCAAGTAAATAAGTGCGCAATAGTATAAAAAGTACGCGGGAGCCTCGACAGGTCTCCCGCATAAATATTTCTAACCGGTACTATATGATTGGCTTTCATTGAAAGAGCGGACAAGAGATTTCCCCTTGTCCGGTCTTATCAATGTGCGTCATTTAACTACTATTACACGGACCTTTCCGCCTTCTGACGGTGCCTTGTCTGTGTATGCTTCAAACACTTCGCCAAACGCGCGTGCATCAATGATCAGCTGCTCGAACGACGATGCTGTCATGTATCTGCCGGTTGCACTGACGTATATGTGTACATCCTTTGAAATAGGCGTCAGTATCCCGTTTATAAGGAGCTTGTCACCGTCCACAAAACTCTGTCGCGTAAGCCCTTTGTACTCAAACAACTCTATGACCTTTGTAGCTCTGCCGTTCATGTCGTGAGCGATTCCCGCCCAGCTTTTCTCTGTGATGTTCATATTATACAGGTATCTCTCTGACTCGCCTTGTGAGTTTACGACATAGACAACCGGGTTAGAAAATTTACCAAAGTTGGGATCTTCTTCTTCATTTTTGTCACTGTAAATCTTCCCGTATTCATAGAGGTCACCTGTCACGTCGTCCAAAACGACCACATTCGCTCTGCCGGCCGAATCATATCCGACAAAGCGTACTTTGTCTGCCG
>JAAYMG010000375.1 GCA_012521525.1 Clostridiales bacterium
GGACAGTACCCGCATATGTACCATAGCCTTTTTCAAACGGGATATACAAGCTCATTTCACTGTTCCCCCATCACCATTGCAAGCCAGTTGAGTGCCATCTGAACCCACATTTGCGTATTGGCAGCATATCCTCCGCGGTTGCACAAGCCTCCGGCACGTTTTGTATCGGTAAAAACATGCACTTCATACGGAACGCCTGCTTCTTTCAAAGCTTCTGCGTACAGGAAAGTACTTTCCGGATAGCACAAATTCGTCTTCCACAGGAAGGCTGGCGGTGTTCTTTTATCGACCAACTTGTGAGTAGTAAGGCTCGTTATATCCGCAAAGCGCCCCTCTCCCAGGACATTCAGGTGCTGTCCGGGCACGAAGGGCATTCCGTCCTTCTTTGCTTTTTCTTCAAATCCCTCAAATGTCGTCGGGGTATAGCCGAACACACATGCGTCCGGGCGGTTTCCGCCCTCGGGCATGTCCTCGCTTTGAAGCTCCGGATAGTGCCACATCGTGGCCAAAGCAGTACCGAGATGGGCTCCGGCAGAAAATCCCATCACGGCGACCCGTTTGGGATCGATATGCCATTCTTCCGCGTGCTGCCTTATCATCCACATAGACCTTGAGGCATCCTCCAACGGCTTCGGGAAACCAGCATCATCCCCGACGGAATATTTCAGCACAAAGCACGCATAACCCTCGCCGCAAAATCGCAAAGCCACCTCTTCGCCTTCGCCCGGTGATACAAAGCGATAGGCTCCGCCCGGAAGTATCAGGATCGCGGGCAAAACACGTACTCCGTTTGGAAATAATGCAAGCTCCGGTATATAGCCTTCCAAAACTACGTTACCTCTTCCCGGGGAGGGAAACAATTTTACTAATTTCATATATATCCCATTTCGATGCTTAAACATAAGATTTTTTGTAATTATTTTTAACTATATCAACAGCAAAAGCAAACTGCAAACTACTGTCGTAAGCCCTCACTTGAGCCTTAACTTCATAGGAGTATATTTCTACACTTTGAATCCTAATTTCTCATACAATGACTTTCCGTCATCCGTTGACAGCAAGTCGATCACAGCAACATTCAATTTTTCTGCTTCCTGCAAAAGCGCAGTCATTACTTGTGTAGCTATTCCCCTCCGTCTGTATTCGGGATTTGTATAAACATTGTACACCGTTCCTACGAGATTTGATGATATCCCTCTCTCATTCAGCAGTTCAATAATAGATAATGTACAAGCAAACGGACCTAACTATATGTTTCTACATAATCAGTCAACAGTAAAGCATCAGATCATTAAAAATCAAATACCGGCCACATTCCTCAGATACTTCTTATAATCGCCACTCCAATCTTCGCAATCAAAATCATCGGGGATCCTAATGTAGCATCCGATAGTGCCACCCCTCTTCCTCTCTATGACTCCGGAGACATTCTTATTATAAATATTTCCTTCCGCTGCTCTCAGCCTATCACCGTCGCATGATAACACGATGCCCATATGATCGTGCCAAGCTCCGTTCGCCGGCTTGTTTTCCGGTGAGATAATATTGTTATATATAACAATGTCTCCTCTTTCAGGGACTATCCCATCCGTATCGCTAAAGCACAGGCCATTTTCCATGCCCCACTCAAACCAGGCCCCCACTCCCGCAAATCTGTATTTGCATGGCGGCAGTTTAATCGGCAGGGCAAGTCCGGCTTTCAGCACGCAGTGGTAGACAAAGGCCGCACACCAGCCGTTTTTCAGATCATCAAAGGCTGATTCCTCGGGATAGTACCTGATGATATCCATGAACTGCGCAGATTCCCTTTCTCCACGGATATTTTTCGATGCCATCTCCTCGGCAATGTCGGCAAACAGCGACCTTTTGAACTTGATACCCTGTGACATTGCCAGTTCATGTCCGTGTTCGGTCAGCGCCGCAGTTATCTTTAGTTCCTTCAGCAAGTTTTCAAGCCGTTGCGCATCGCGATAAAACACACGGAATTCGGGATCATTGAAAAAAAGCGAAAGGATATCGGCATCCTTCAGTACCTCATCATACCCGTCATGTATCTGCTTTTTTTGCGAGTGATGGAAAATGGCTGAAAGGATTATAATCTTCTCATCATCAGAAAAGATGTTCATGTTCCTTATCGCTACACGTGCCATCTCAGCACCGCTATATGCATGATACATTCCGCTGCCTGAGAAATAGGTATAGATGTCATGCAGAAGGCCGCTTATATATGCCAGTTCAGGATCCAAACCCCTCTTTGCCGCCAGTAGCGCACAATATTGGCTGACACCATATGTATGGACATATGCCTGTTTTCGCTTCTCTGCTGACGGTATTTTTTCGATTATACCATCCACATATTGAATCACTCGTGAAACTCTTTTCATGTGATCGCTCCCTTATGTCACATGGGCCTGAGGTTCCTATTTAGCCTGCCGACTATTTTGAGGAAATCCCTCTGTCTCGCCTCATCACTCTTAAAGGTTAACTTACAGCAAATATTGACCTTAAACTACTCTTGTCTTAAACTATGTAAAGGAAAGGGATTTACAGCCCTTCTTCCGCCCACTTCAAATCAAAGGTGAATATCATGTCCGACTTTTACATCGATCCTGTGATCTACTCCGGCCGACCTGAAAACTGTCAGGACCGTCTGCCGGTGGAAATCGCAACTTATGACCTTCTTGACCGCCTTGGTGTATCATACACACGCGTCGACCATGCTCCGACACCTTCGATCGAGGCATGCGAAGAGGTGGAAGCGCTGCTCGGTATCGAGATCTGCAAGAACCTTTTCCTGTGCAACCGCCAGAAAACGAATTTTTACCTGCTGATGATGCCAGGGCGCAAACCTTTCAAAACAAAGGATCTGTCCGCACAGATCGGTTCCGCACGTCTGTCCTTTGCAGACGAGATATATATGCATGAGTTTTTGGGCATTTCACCCGGGTCGGTCAGCGTTTTAGGGCTTATGAATGACAAGGAAAATCGTGTGCGATTGCTGATCGACAGAGATGTAATATCAAAGCCGTATATCGGATGTCATCCCTGTGTCAATACATCAAGTTTGAAAATCGCGACAAATGATCTTCTAAATAAAATACTTCCTTCTGTATGTCATGACCCTGTGTTTGTATCGCTTTGATCCTGCCTTTGGTCCGGAACCGGATATTTCATTGCGTTCTTTACAGTTTTCTTTTCTACAGCCTTTGCCAGGTCCACATCAAAATGTTCACACAACCGGCAGATATACCAGAAAATATCCGCAAGTTCCTCCTGCAGATGCTCGTATTCCTCGGCGTTTTCTTTTATGCTGTCGGCATCGTCAGAATGCAGCCACATGAATATCTCAGCGAGCTCAGCCGCTTCAACGGTCAGAGCCATAACAAGATCTTTGGCGTTTTGGTCTTTTCGCCAGCCCCGTGCATCTGAAAAATCCTGAACATGTTTTTTCAGTTGCTCAACTGTGGTTGTCCTGTCGGTCATTATTTATCTCCTTCCGGCATGTATGTACTTCCGGTGTGTTCAACTTCTATCCAACTTTTTTAAGCTCATGGGCTCTGTTTTTATTTCAGCATTTCTTTTATCAGGGAAATCGCATCTGTATACAAAAGCCAGGTTTTATCATCATTCATTAGAACTCCCCGGACATTTGCATCTTCGTCTGCCCACAAACTGTATTCTTCATATGTATCATCATAAAAATGTATTATAACAAGGTAATCTCTCGGGCGAATGTCGATTACCGCGTCAGTTCTCGCCCTTTGGTTCAACGCGGATGCAAACAGACCTGTCGCAGCGTCATCCGAAAAAGTCCACTGTTTATTATCAGATTCCCTTACAACTTCGATAGAACTTATTTCTTTGCCAACATCTTTTTTTATTTGCTGTACGTTCCCATCCGGATCATAGTAAAATATCACGATCGACTCATTGACCAATCCATATATGTCGCCCCATAATCCGGACAGCATCGAATCCGGTTCCCCCATGATATCATGTACTTCGTTCCGGGGCGTACCGATCCCAATACCGCGCCAGCTCTCGATCTCTTCGTTAGACGGATGACTTTCTATGAATTCGTCAACATCGTTATAGCGGATGTCAATACCGCTTCCGCCGCTGTCCCAAATCCGTTCCAGTTGCGCACTGTCTATCTTTTCCCCGTCCGTCCGCACGATCAGGCGGTAGCCGCCTTCAACTCCATAGAGCATGATGTGATAATCGAGGTTCGAACTGACATCGATGCCTGAAAAACCCTTGAAATCTTCAAACCTGAGCCTATCTCCTTTTTCCGACAGCGTCCTGACTTCGCGGACAGATAATTTCTTAGTTGCTGCTTCTTCCTGCATATTATTCTGCGGGTCGCTCGCAGATTGTTTGCCAGATAAAAAGCCTATGACCGATACTGCAACAATTACGACTGAAGCTGCCATTACCCATATGGCAGGTTTGAGCAGATTTCCTGCTATCCGGTCCTTCATATCCACTCCTCCTCGGATGATCGTTCAGCTCTATCGTTAATTTCAGTATAACAACCGGAGGTAATAATTTCAATCAAAAATAGGCTGCAACAAAGCGACAGGGAAACTTACCGCATAGCCGCTTTGTTTCAGCCTTTTTTCTATATCAGATCAGGCAAAACACCATTTGGGTTCGTAAGCATTCAAATCAATTTTGCTTTAGGTACCCATGCAAAGTGACTGCTATCCCGGCGGGATCGACAACATCGCCTGAAGATGCCCTGACACCGAATACCGTGTTCGGTCCGATCCTGACCCCGGTTTGCAGGCTGGCGTGCAACCCACCGTCTCCGTTGGCATCCGCCACGGTCACATCCTGGAAATACGGAAAGAAGTTCACGTTAAATAAATACAGCTGAACAAATACCGTCCTTTCCGGAGATGCGCTTCTGAAGGTTATGTCCATGTCGGTCACGACAAGGACCTTGTTGCCCGGGATTTCAAAAGGTTCCAGTGTTCCGTCAGGATTAATGACAAAGAAAGTTGAGGCGTCGTTGCCGGCCGCGTTTGTCCCAAGCAGTGTAACAGTCTCTTTTTCCTGCATATTGCAGCTTGTTAGCAAACTTGCCGCAATCACCACTATCAGAAAAATCACAAATATAGATTTTATTACTTTGCGCATTATAATACCCTCTCATCATAATTGCATCTTGCCTCATAAACATGATATGCAAAATCAACGAGAGGGTTGCAAAATTTGAAGAATAATGTCGTATGTGATATAAATACGCAATCCGGATAAGATCATCTGTCCCTTGATCGATCCAAATTTTCTCCCTGTTCAAATCTTAATGGATCCGCCTGCATACTCCACATATCCCAAGCAAGTCACGGGATCGCTCAAATGAATTATTTGTATGATCAAGAGTGTTTTAGTTATGCCTGTGAGCGAAATAGACCTTAGCTATAATTGCATAGACGGAGACATCGCACAGACCCTGATTGTTCTTTCCGCCCTGGCGCATGGTTCCTTCATACTTCATGCCGCATTTCTGCATCACCTTGCCTGAATTGGGGTTCTGAACATCATGCGTGGCTTTGATCCGGTTGACTCCCACTTCCTCGAAGAAAAACCGGATCAGCTCGGCTAGCGCCTCGGACGTATAGCCCTGCCGCCACCATTTCCTTCCGATGCAGTATCCCACTTCCACTTCTTCGAGCAGCTCATTTATCATCACGGCTGAGATGCTTCCGATCGGCTCATCGATCTCTTTGAGGACTATCGCCCAGCTGTAATAGTTCAGGTTCTCATACTGTTTCAACCAGCTGCCGATTACGAATCTGGAAACGGAAACATCAGAATGGGTAGGCCAGGTCAGGTACCTGGTCACTTCGGGATCGTTTGCCCAGTTTCGGAACATCGCGTCGGCGTCCTCGAGCTTGAATCGTCTCAATATCAGCCGTTCAGTTTCAAGCGTAACTGTCCCTTTGTGGTCCATATCCAATTCACTCCCTTTCATCTGAAAGCAGAAATTATGCCGCACTCTTTTCGTGACATGCAAAAACGAACGATACAGATTATTTTTCCGATTATAGCACATTTGTCCTTTTTGTAAAGCAATGTATTCATTTTGAGTTAAATTTTTAATATGCATTACTAAATTGGGTATTGATTATTGAGGAAAGACATGGTATATTCATCATGAAAAGCGACTCTGAGACCATGATGCTTTTCGATTTTGACAACGGAAGGGGTTGTTTTTGATGATATTAGTCTATGAGGTGGCATACATCTAAAACTGAATATTCGGCGTGGTGATGATGCAAGATTTTCTTGTAGTTGTCGCTGTGCCCTCACAAGCAACCCTTCGTGAATACTGTAAACTACTACGGGTATACGAGCGGGTGTGCCCGTATTTCTATTTTTACGCGCTCACCCGTAAGCACACCGCAGTTTGCAGCTATCGATGGCTGCTTGCTGCGGTATTTTTGTACCTAAAAACTGAAAGTGAGGGGGGATTTCAGACATGTATAGCACGCTGAAGACTCTGTTAGATAAACCGAAACTATACGAAAAGACCTGTTCAAAGTTCTGGAACGATCCACATATATCCGGGGGAATGCTCGAAGCGCATCTCGACCCCAATACCGATGCTGCAAGCCGTAAGCCGGAGTTCATAGACCGTTCTGCGGAGTGGATATCCTCTTTGATGCCGCCCGGCGGGAAGCTCCTCGATATCGGCTGCGGACCGGGATTATATACGAAACGTCTTTCCGATCGCGGTTTCATCGTAACCGGTCTGGATTTTTCCGAGCGCTCGATCGAGTATGCGAAGTCCCATGACCAAAAAACCGAATATTTGCTGATGGATTACCTGGAGATGGAATTTGACAATAAGTTCGATATGGTAACGCTGATCTGGTGCGACTACGGTGCCCTGGTACCTGAGGATCGGCATAATCTCCTGGATCGTGTGTACAGAGCTTTGAAACCTGGCGGACTGTTTGCACTTGACGTATTCACCCCGCAAAAAAGCAAGGGCTGCAAAGAACATACATCATGGGAGATCAATGAAAACGGCGGTTTCTGGAGCCCAAACCCGCACATCTGCCTTAATGCGCAGTATTACTACGGCGAATGCATCGGTCTGACCCGAACGGTGATCATTGAAGACGGGAACGTAAAAGAATACAACATCTGGGACACCTGCTTCACGAAGGTGACCCTGACCGAAGAAGTCCGGCCTCACGGCTTCGCTGTTGTCGATTTTTACTCGGATTTCACAGGAAAGCCTTATGATGAAAAATCAAATACCATATGCGCAGTTATGAGAAAAACATTGAATTAATTTGTCACGTTTGATAAGGAGGACCATATGTCATTAGGGTGGATAGACCCGAAAGATTATTCTTTCAACAGTTTATTGCTTCTTGAACGTTTTCAGATCCAAATCATGCTGCAAAGCAACGGCTGGCGTGTCAACAGGGATGAGTGGAGACAGAACATGGGAATTGCGCTGAAAGCAAATCCGTCTGTTGAGTGGTACCTTAAACACCGCTGTCCGGAATGCGCTTCCATGATAGACAAACTGCTTTTGGAAGCTCCGAATGTTTCTGAACCGGCGCAAGTGCGCAACGCAGAGGTCTACGTCATGTCAAGCATCGAAGACTTCATAATCTACACCACTCCTGAAGTCATGGCAGAAAAGTGCGACTTCATACGCGGCTGGAGCAAGGAACGCCTGTTCCGGTTGGCCGACTTCGACGGAAAAGTCGTTCTAGACATCGGAGCCGGTTCCGGCAGGCTGACCTTCGCCGCAGCCGAGAAGGCAGCATGGGTCTACGCAAGTGAACCTGTCGGAACTCTGCGTGAGTTCATGCGCGACAAAATTGCCCGTGAGGGCATAAGCAATGTCAGGGTTTTGGATGGCCTCATCACAAGCCTCCCTTACCCGGATGACACGTTTGACATCGTAATGTCCGGCCACGTCATCGGTGATTATTGGGACGAGGAAATAGCGGAGATAACTCGCGTCTGCAAATCCGGGGGGTGGCTCATAGACTGCCCGGGAGATTCTGTCACAGACATGTCTCCCAGTCCAGAGTTTACCACCCGCGGCTGGGAAGAGATCCATTATGTCGGCAGCTTCGGAAAAGACGTGTATGTTCATCGCAAACAGGTTTTCAAATGAAATCGAAGCATCCAAATGTCGGATTTTGGAGGGAAAAGAGTTGTTGCTCGAAGACTACGGCTTCAATAACACTTTACTTTACTCACTGGATATGTCACAATACGATACATCAGCAATTCCCGCAAGGGTCACATCCGTTCACAGGGACAGGTATGAACTCATTTGCGAGTACGGAAGCGTGTTCGGCAGGCTGAAAGCCGGTGTGTACTTTAACGACGGAAGTGAGAGTTTTCCCGCAACAGGAGATTTCGTGCTGATGATCTTCAACCGGATGGGGGACAGCACCATCATAAAGACGCTTCCGCGAAAGTCCATGTTCGTGCGCAGTGACTTTTCAGGACATGCGGCCGGATATGCAAAAACTGTCCTGCAGCAGACGATCGCGGCTAACTTCGACTACGTGTTCATAATGACTTCCCTTAACCGGGATTTCAGCGTAAACCGTGTCATGCGTTATCTTACACAGGCCAGGCAAAGCGGTGCCCAACCTGTTGTGCTGCTGACAAAGGCTGATCTTCAGCCCGATTTTGCCGGATACATCGCTGAGATCCAAAAAGCCGCACCGTTTGTGCCGGTACACGCGATTTCCAGCCACACCGGCTTTGGTCTTGAAGAACTGGATGACTATCTGCGTCCCGGAAAAACAGTCGTATTCCTCGGGATGTCCGGTGTAGGCAAGTCTTCGCTTCTCAACGCCCTGATGAAACAGGAAGTAATGGTTGTCAGTTCCATACGGGAAGATGACAGCAGGGGCCGTCACACAACTACCCATCGCCAGCTCATCATGCTGCCTTCCGGTGCGATGGTCATAGACACCCCGGGTATGCGTGAGTTGGGCCTGTTCCATGCGTCCGAAGGGATAAGCGCTGAGTTTGCCGATGTGGAGCAGCTTTTTTCCCAATGCAGGTTTTCGGACTGCCGCCACACTACCGAACCCGGATGCGCTGTCCTTGCGGCGCTGGATGACGGTACTTTATCAAGGGAGCGCTGGGAGAATTACATGTCGCAGAAACAGGAAAACAGGTTCGTGGAGGATAAATCCGGCTACCTCAGGGAGAAAAAGAACTGGGAGAAGTCTGTTTCCATGTACACCAAGCAATCCAAAAAACGCAGATATTATGATGATTATGAATGATACCGGGGAGAAAAGCTTATGAAGATGGATTTTGAGTACCTTACCAGGGCGATCCCTCCTGAGTTGTATGCAAAAACCAAGGCCACATTTTCGACGCACATCGCCATCTTTGAACCTGAGGAATTTGCCGTAGGCGAAGTCATCTGCGTGGATGATTATCACTTCGTGCTGTTCCTTTCAAGCGCGCCCGTTACGAAAGTCGGAAATGTGGAGTATAAGGTCAGGAAGGGTGACTTGCTTGTCATCCGGCCATGGGAGGAAGTATTCGGGATCCCCGGCAGTTCCAGGAACCGCGGCAAGTATCTGCATATCGCCGTGAAAAAGGAATTCTTCACCGAAATAGCCTCTGAAGTATCACGCGGCGAGCCGTTTGCGTTCAGGCACGTCCATGGGCATTTCAGCAACCAGCTGCTCGATCTGATCGGACTGTTCCAGCAGGAGATCATGAATTACGGTGATGCCTACCCTAAAATGCTTCACAGCCTCTCCACCCAAATAGTGTTTCAGCTTATACGGGACCTGGACGCCGAGCATGATAACAGCGGTGATAGTAAGTGGGATAATGCCTGTGATAATGACTTTGATAATGCCGACAACCCGTACATAAGCAACGCCATCCGGTTCATGAAGGAACACTACCGATCCAACATCAGCATCAATGATATCTGCAACCTGATCTATCTGAGCCCGGGCCATTTCAAACGGGTATTCAAGGAACAGACCGGCCGCACGCCGCATCAATTCCTTCTGGATATCCGCATAAGCAAGTCCAAGGAATTGCTGGCAAAGAGTGATTACTCCATTGAAGACGTCGCAAGGAAATGCGGTTTTGTCAATGCCGGCCATTTCGCGGTAGCCTTCAAGCGAAGCACCAGGCTCTCACCTTCTGAGTACAGAAAGAAGCATGCCAGATAGAGCATAAACCCGCGACCGCTCGCCTCTACGGCGGGCGGTTTTTATATTTCTTGCCATGATGTTACTTTGAAAAAATAAAGATGTGACTTTTGAAAAACTAAAAGCCCTCAATGGATGGTATTATGACTGGGACACCTTTCAAATACAAGGAGTGTACGAGTCATGAAAAAACGTAATATCCTGGCATTATCGCTCTGCATCATGATAGCGATCGGTCTTATGCCATTGTCCGCACTGGCCGCCAATGATCCGTTCAGGCTCGAAAATCCCGCCAATCTCAGGGCGGAGCTGAAGTGGGACGCCGACGGCCAGCCCTACTTTGAACTTAAGCTTGATGTCCCGCAAAGCGTCAGGGCTCTCAACGACAAAATCATCGCTGATTACGCCGCCATTGATGGCATCATATGTGACCAGGTCTATGTCGAGTTTGATTACAAGTATGCCGATTATGACTGGAATGAGGGGCCGTCCCACGTCTGGACGACAACCGCCTATCTGACCGATTTCCTTGACTTGGGCTATTTCGAATATCGTCCGTTCGACAGTTCAAAGAAGTACGATGAAGTTGACATAAAGAGCGAGACATACCACTTCAGGGCACGTTTCTATGTCGTATGGGGCTATGTCGGCGATTTTATATCCGAATATACATTTTCCGGTTATTCAAATACTGTAACGATAGGAAACCCCGCATACTGGAGCGCGGCAAGCTCGTGGGCAACACCGGAACTGAAACAGGCTGCGGAGGCCGGGCTTGTACCCGATATCCTTAAAGGCTCCGACATGACAAGGCCGATCACAAGGGAAGAGTTCTGCGAACTGGCAATACTGCTCTACGAGAAGTGCACCGGCGAGACTGTCGAAGTCCCGGCAAACCCGTTTACCGATACTTCGAACCCACAGATATTGAAGGCCTTTGCCATCGGAATCACTACAGGTACATCGCTGACCACCTTCTCCCCGAATGAGCTCATTACCAGGGAACAGTGCGCAACGATGCTGTTCCGTGCAATAAAGGCTATCAATCCCGACGGGGATTACAGCACGGCGGGCGTGAAAGACTTCGCAGACCAGAAGCACATATCGAGCTGGGCTGTCGAAGCTACGAAATATATGGCTAAGATCGGCATCATAACAGGAAATACGGCGGGCGAGTTCATGCCCAAGGCTACCACAACTGTTCAAAAAGCTGCGGGTTATGGAATGGCAACAAGGGAACAGGCAATAGCAATGTCTATAAGGACTTACAATAAATTGGGGAAATAGCGAAGATCTATCACCACCTTCATTCGATGTGACCGTTCATGCGGTATACCGTACATGTATCAGTTCACCGTTCATGCAGTGGCCATTCCGCCCAGGCATTAGTTAACCGTTTATGCAGTGGCCCTATCATCCATGCAGCGGTCCACTGTTCACGAACTGGCGCTAAAACCATGCAATGGTCTGATCATCCATGAGCTGATCGTCCGGTTGAAAAACAGCCTTAGATCCTTCCTTGGCAGAGGGATCGGGGCTGTTTTTGACATTATGGCTATGGATCCGGCACTTTTCCCGTGCATAGCAAAAGTGTACTATTCCAATTCGGCAACTTACGGGTTATAATGATGCCAAGCATAAAAAATGGCATAAATAAGTATGATATGAGCATAAAGGGGGAAGTTCATGAACTGGAAGTACGAAAAAGGACGTATATACGGCGTGGACGAAAACAATGGACTGCTGGCCGAGACCACCTTTAACCACAGGAAAAACGGTGAGGTCGACATTGACCACACATATGTCGATCCGTCGTTGAGAGGTCAGGGCGTGGCCGGTTCTATGATGGAAGTAGTTGCGAAGTACCTGCGCGAAAACAGGCTGAAAGCCACGGCAAGCTGCTCATATGCTAACTCATGGCTGAAAAAGCACAGGTACGAGTATGCCGATATAATCTCCGAAGATTTCGACGAAGAAGGCACATATCCCTCCTGCGGGATAGACGGAAGGCATTGATCCAGGCTGACATATATAAAGGGCAGGTTCGATTTCTACACTGTTAGTAAAGGAGTTTGAACTATGATACGGATCGAAAAGCTGACGCCTGAAAACAGAAAACCCGTAGATGACCTTATAAAGGAGGAATGGGCAGGCCCGATGAGCGTAAGCAGGGGACGCGTCCTGGATACGTCAGTCCTGCCCGGATTTATTGCGCTCGATGACGGCAAGATGTGCGGTGCGGCGACCTACAAGATAGATGGCGATGAGTGCGAGCTTGTTACGCTCAACAGCCTGCAGGAGCGGAGAGGCATCGGTTCAGCCCTGATAAATGCCGTGCTCGATGTGGCCAGAGAGAACAAGTGCCGCCGTTTATGGCTGATAACGACAAACGACAACACACATGCCATCAGATTCTATCAGCGGTTCGGTTTTTCCCTGCGGGCGGTACATATAAATGCAATGGAGGAAGCGCGTAAGCTGAAACCTTCCATCCCGCTCGTAGGCAATGACGATATACCGATCCTGCATGAGTTCGAGTTCGAGATCATACTTTGATATATCAACAAAGCGCTGATCATGCGAGGCCAAGAAAATATCGTCATTGACACGGACTGTGATCATAACAGTGATAATATGCTGACCGAGATGACGATTGAACATCACGGCAAAGCAAGGCAGATCGAGGTGTCCTATGTACATAGACCCTAAACGGATCGAATTCGTTATAACCAACGCATGCAGCGGAAAATGCAGGCACTGTTCCAACGGCGGCAGCAGAACGGAAAGCGGCAGCATCGATGCTGATGCTGCGGTATCTGCCGTCAATCGCCTTGCGGATAGGTATCAGATCGAGTCGCTAATGACATTCGGGGGCGAGCCGTTATTATACCCTGATACTGTATGCAAGATCCATGCTGCAGCCCGTGACTTCGGGATCCCGAAAAGGCAACTAATAACTAACGGTTATTTCTCACGCAACGAAAACAGGATCGAGGAAGTTGCAAGGTGTCTGTGCTCATCCGGGGTCAATGATGTTTTGCTGTCCGTTGATGCGTTCCACCAGGAATATATACCGCTTGGACCCGTCATGTATTTTGCGGAAGCCCTGTTGAAGCATGGCATCCCTTCATTGCGCGTCCAGCCTGCCTGGCTGGCAGACGAAGGACACGACAATCAATATAATGCGGAGACAAAGCGACTGTTAAAGCTGTTTGGCGATAAAGGAATAGAAGCAAATCATGGAAATGTTATTTTTGCCGCCGGGAACGCATTGAAATATCTTTCCGACTGGTTCCCTTCACCGGAAGAAGTCGATTTGTCCGAACCCTGCGGGTCCGCTCCGTACACGTCAAGGCCTGACGAGATCGAGTCGTTCTGCATAGATCCAAACGGCGATGTCTGTTTTTGCTCGATTACGATAGGCAATATCTATAAACAGGACGTTATTGAAATCATAGACAACTATGATCCATATCATATCCCGTCGATCCGGGCAGTACTTGAAGGAGGAGTACCCGGGTTAATGAGATATGCCGAGAAAGAGGGCATACTCGTGGACATAAGTGATTGTCGCACAGCCTGCAATGCTTGCCGGAAAATCATGACGGCATTGAAGAATAGAACAGCGGTCACATAACATAGAGCCAGATAGCAATATGCAGTAATCATGCAAATAAAGAGGCGGAAACGACAAGCTGA
>JAAYMG010000041.1 GCA_012521525.1 Clostridiales bacterium
AGGAAATCGGTTCCCAGGCCAGCACGCACGGAATTTCGATATCGCTTCATGCGCCATACTATATCAGCCTATCCAACCCCGATAACCTGGAAAAAAACATCAATTATGTGCTTCAATGCTGCAAGGCCATAAGGCATATGGGCGGGACCAGGATCGTGCTCCATTCGGGATCGGCAGCCGGCAAGCCGAGAGAAGAAGCGCTGATGCAGTCACAGAAGGCGCTGGGAATCATTCTGAAGGAAATGGACGATGCCGGTTACGGCGATCTGGTCCTTTGCCCCGAAACGATGGGGAAAATAAATCAGCTCGGCGACCTGGAGGAAGTGCTTTTTCTCTGCTCGGTCGACGAACGGCTCATACCCTGCATCGATTTCGGGCACTTATATGCCAGGACACTTGGAGAGCTGGACGGCTATGAAAAAACGGCAGCACTGTTCGACAGGATGGAGGATGTCCTGGGTTTTGAGCGCACGGCGGTTTTTCATTCTCACTTTTCGAAGATCGAGTATTCGAAGGGCGGAGAAAAGAGGCATCTCACGTTCGGACAGACGGACTTCGGCCCTGACTTTCGCCCGATAGCACGGCTGGTCGCAGAGCGGGGCTATTCACCGGTTTTCATATGCGAGTCCGCAGGGACACAATCAATGGACGCTCTCGAAATGAAAAGGGTATATTTTGACGAACTCAGGCAGGTTTCGACCGTTTCCGAAGCAAAAAACCGGAATTAAGTATTTTCGGCATTATAATAAATATTACTTAAACAAGATGATCAATATACTTTAACAAGATGGTCTAAATTTGAGGAAAGGATAAATGGAAATGAACAATTCAAAAAAGTTGGCTGGTCTTCTTGACAAGCGCGGCATCGATGCATTGCTGGTGACATCTCCTGAAAACAGGTTTTATGCGACCGGGTTTCAATCGTCCGCCGGCGTGGCAGTCATAACGAAGGAAGCAAATTACTTCTTCACCGATTTTCGTTATTTCGAGGCTGCCCAGGAGATCGAGGGATTTGAAAAGATAATGGTTGGCAGGGACAGAAATTATAACTCCCTTATAAATAAAGTGATTGAAGAGCATAATATTAAGCGGATCGGCTTTGAGGATGCCAGGACCAGCGTTTCGGCTCATAGGGACCTTGAACGGGAAATAAACGCCGAACTGGTTGGTGTGGGCGACGCGATCCTGATGGTGCGCTCATCCAAGGAACCGTGGGAACAGGAGAGGATGCGCAAAGCCCAGAAGATCGCGGAGATGGCATTTGAGGAAGTACTGGGGCTGATCAGACCGGGAGTCACCGAGAAGGAGATCGCCGCGGAGATTGTCTACCGGATGCTCAGACACGGAGCGGATGATACTTCTTTTGACCCGATAGTCGTATCAGGGAAGAATTCATCAAAACCGCACGGTGTCCCCAGTGACAAGAAGATAGAATATGGTGACTTTGTCACTATGGACTTCGGTTGTGTCTACATGGGGTACTGTTCAGACATGACACGTACCGTTGCGGTAGGCAGCGCTTCTGACAAGATGCGGGAGATATACAGTATCGTCCTGAGGGCGCAGCAGGCGGGCATTGTAGCCGCCAGGGCGGGCGTTCCCGGGCGCGTCGTTGACGGCGCTGCACGCAAGGTCATTGACGATGCAGGCTACGGTGATTGCTTCGGACACGGTTTTGGACACAGTCTCGGGATAGAAATCCATGAACCTCCCAGTGCCTCGGCAACAGACGACAAAGTATTGCCGGTGGGAGCTGTCATATCGGCGGAACCAGGGATCTATCTGCCGGGAGAATTCGGCGTCCGTATCGAAGACGTCCTCATACTGAAAGAAGACGGGTGCGAGAATATCACCTCGGCGAAAAAAGAGCTTATTATTCTATAAAAAATATTGCATATATTTGTATTTTAATGTAAAATGTTGAGGTTAAGTTTGATATCTATTGAGCTCATGGGAGGTTAATATGGTTTCAGCCGGAGAATTTAGGAACGGTTTAACATTTGAGTTGGACGGCCAGGTCATGCAGGTCGTAGAGTTCCAGCATGTCAAGCCCGGAAAGGGTGCGGCCTTTGTCAGAACGAAGCTGAGGAATGTCGTCAACGGCGGCGTAGTGGAGAAGACTTTCAGCCCTACAGAGCGCTTCCCGACCGCATTCATCGAGCGCAAAGAGATGCAGTACCTGTATAACGACGAAGATCTCTACTACTTCATGGACAACGAGACCTATGAGCAGATCCCCATAAACAAGGACAAACTCGACGACAATTTCAAGTTCGTCAAGGAAAACGAAACCGTTAAGGTCCTCTCCTATAAGGGCAATGTTTTCGGAGTGGAGCCCCCTCTGTTCGTTGACCTTGAGGTGGTCGACACCGAGCCCGGCGTAAGGGGAGATACGGCAACCAACGTAACGAAGCCGGCAACCCTGGAAACCGGCGCAGTTATCAAAGTGCCGATCTTTATCAACACCGGTGACGTTATCAGGATCGATACCCGTACCGGCGAATACCTTGAACGGGCAAAATAAATATTGGATTGGAGACTGACATGGACGTAAAAGAAAGAGCCTCTTATTTGAAAGGTTTGGCAGAAGGAATAAGCCTGGACGAAAGCAAACCGGAGCATAAGCTCATTGCTTCGTTGATAGACGCTATCGGAGAGATATCCGAGGAGCTGCAGAGCATTCGCAGCCAAATGGACGAGATCGAACAGGATCTGGAGCTGCTGGATAACGAAGTCGCGCTCATATCGGATGACATAGAAGACATTTTGTCTGATGACTACGATAATGACGACGATGATGACGAGTGTGAGGACGGCTGCTGCTGCGGCAGCGACGCGTTCGAGACCCTTGAACTGGACTGCCCTGCATGCGGTGAGCCGATCCGCATAGACGAGGATATGTTCGCCAGCGGACGCTTCTCATGCCCTCACTGCAACGAATCGCTCGAAATAGATATGGGCGACGAAGACGAATGTTGCTGTGATGACGAGGACGACGGCGAAGACGACTGAAGATCGATGGCGTTGAAGTACCGTTACATTCACAGCATCAAAACTACTGTTTGACAAAAAACGATTCTCTGAGGAGGTAAACCTGGAGGATCGTTTTTTTCATGCATGATTTGCTCCTGCATGATATGCCTGTTTTCAATATGCTTCGGGCATTTTCAGACTGCTGCATATTTGAAAAAAGACGGACGCGTGATCCCGACCATCGTAGACCGGTATGAACGTGCCCGTCTCATGCAGCTTCATGTTCAGTTTGCGTAATAATTTATCAAACAGCCCGCAAGGATAATATCCCTTTCTTCCTTTGTGATACCGGGCAGTTTCAGTGTGATCTCCGTTATCCTGTCCCCCTGGATGAGCTGCGCCGGTATTTCTGTTTCTCCGTCGATCAGGGCTTTACGTATGTTCGGGACAGCGATCTTGTCGCCCGGGGCGATGCCATAAGTGCCTGCATCGTCAAGCGTGAACGGGAGCATGCCCCAATTTATCACATTTGAGCGGTAACGCTTCGTCGCATAGTCCTGAACGATGTTCGCAACACCTCCGAGGACCCTTTGGCACGACGCTGCCTGCTCTCGCGCGGAGCCGTCACCGGGCTTGAGGGCAAATACCGCGGAGCCTATTCCCCATGTCCTGTAATCACGATCTCCAAGGTATTCTGACAAGGATTCGGATAACTTGGCCCGGGAGGTAGCCTCCAGTTCTGACGACAGACAGTTCCTTCTCTCGATTTCCAGAGCACGTATCTCTCCGGCCCTCTCCACATACTTCGGATCCTTTCGCGACAGCGCATAAGAAGCCAGTTTTATGGGATTTGAACGGTATGATGACGTCTCGCCGGAAGGTATCAGTTCATCCGTTGTCGTTACGGGGTCATAGATAGCTGAAGCGATACCGATGAGCAGGTTCTCGGGCAGAGGTATTTGCTCGGGCCAGTCGGCGATGTTCGGACCGAAAACAAGTTTGGTGTCCGGTTTCGGGTTGCCGTAACCGAAATAGACGCGGTTTCTGTACGGAGCATCGTTGAAGGAGTAGTCTGTTTCAACTGTGTCCTGAGGAGGACTATCCAGCTCGGTCGCCGCAGTAAGCACTCCTCCGTTCAATGCAGTCGCGGCTATTGACCTGGCATCCATGAGGGCGACGTAAGATATTTGACCCTCGGACGGCTTTGAACCCTCCCTGTTGGGGAAGTTCCTTGTAGCATGGCGGACAGAAAAGCCTCCGTTGCCGGGGATGTCGCCGGCACCAAAGCAGGGACCGCAGAAGGCAGAGCGGATCACTGCGCCGGAGTTCATCAATGTCGTCAGGGTGCCGTTTTCTGTAAGCTTTATCATCATTGGCTGGCTTGCGGGATAGACAGACAGGGAAAAGCCGTCGCTTCCTATGGATGACCCGCCAAGTATTTCCGCCATTCGGATGATATTTTGATACAGACCTCCCGAACACCCTCCGACAAATGCCTGGTCAACCACAAACCTGCCGTCGCGGATCTTTGAGCGCAGCGATTCTACAGGAGACTTAAGATTCAGCAGTTTCGCCGCGTCCTCATCGACTGCCGCAAGGATGTCTTCCATGTTTTCCTTGAACTCCCGTATCGTGTAGCAATTAGACGGATGGAACGGGAGGGCGATCATTGGCTCTATCTTGTCAAGCTCGACAACGATAGCCCCGTCGTAGCAGGCACCTTCCGAAGGATTGAGTTCGGCATACTCCCCGGACCTGCCGTGTATCTCAAGGAAGTCGCGTACATGCCTGTCAGTGCGCCACACCGAACTCAGACAAGCGGACTCGGTAGTCATAACGTCTATACCAAACCTGTAGTCCATCGATAAATTGGACACTCCGGGGCCTATGAACTCAAGTACCTTGTTCTTGACAAACTCATTTTTGAACGTCGCGTGTATGATGGCAAGCGCTACGTCCTGGGGTCCGACACCGGGTCTGGGTCTGCCTTCGAGCCATACCGCGATGACCTCGGGATACTTTATGTCATATGTACGTCCCAGCAACTGTTTTACAAGCTCGGGTCCGCCCTCGCCGACGGAGAGGGTACCTGCAGGGCCGTACCTCGTGTGGCTGTCGGAAGCGAGTATCATCTTGCCCGGAGAGGCATAGCGTTCACGCATATATTGATGGATAACGGCCAAATGCGCGGGTACGAATTCACCGCCGTATTTCTTTGCCGCGGAAAGGCCGTAGAGATGGTCGTCTTCGTTTATTGTTCCGCCGACCGCACACAGACTGTTGTGGCAGTTTGTCAGCACGTAGGGGATGGGAAAGCTTTTAAGACCGCTGGCCCGCGCTGTTTGGATTATACCGACGTAAGTTATATCATGTGAAGCCATCGAGTCAAAGCGCAGACGCAGGTTTTCCATGCTGCCGGATATATTATGCGATGAGAGTATCGAGTAAGTGATCGTTGCGGATCTGCCGGCGATCGTATCCGAATACGACTGGAACAACGCGGGTTCCAACTTACCGTTACTTAGCTGCACCTTGTTTTGGATTATCTTAACCAACAGGTATCCTCCTCAATTATAAATATGAAATTCGACAGACTGTCAAATATGCGGTCAAATCATCGATTTATTATATCATCACATTAACACAACGGTCAAGGCAGGGAGAGTTTCCGGTTTTTTTCTATATAATAAACAAGAAATCCGGCGATCAGGATCATTGCTGCAAGCATAAACACGGCTCCGGTTTTGATGCCGATCCCGCCGCCGTAGAAATAGGCGTGGTACCCTGTCCAGGAACCAAGCTGGACGAGTATAGTCGCAGGGATCAGCCATGGACATACAGCAGCCGACAAGACCGTAAGGATGTCAGATAAGTAAAAGTACCTCTCATGCATCGAGGGAAGGAAAAAAGGTATCGCAAGTGAAATCAGTGTCGCTGAGATAACAATGGTCCTTAAGGTCAGGGCTTCCCTGCGAATGATCAAATATGCCAGCAAGCCGGCCAGAAAGACGAATGCGGCTGCGATCCCCAGAAACGAATTGACAGCGGAATAGACCGCCTTGTCAAACAGCGCATAAACAGAGGGAGCGTTCAGCGTCAGGTGTTTGCTGTACAAGCCGACCTGGTTGGTATATATCAAAACCGCATCTTCAATTGGCCTGCCCATAAGTGCGGCAGGAGCGAATAGGATGAAGTATACGAGCGGGAAGGCGAGAAGGTGACGTATCCTTACCTTTCCGGTAAACAGGAAGACCGCGTATACCGGCAGCAGGAATATGATCTGGAGTTTGAATGAAAATGCTGCGGCAGCCATGCAAACCGACAAAACAGGCCTGTCCGTCAATGCAAAATACAGGGCAAGGAGTCCGAAAGCCGTATATATCGAGTCGCACTGCCCCCACATTGAAGAGTTGACGATAACGGTCGGAAGCATAAGGGCCGCGAAGAATGCAGCGAGCCCCAGATCGTTCCTTTTTGTGACAAAAGTTGTGATCTTAAATGCCGCAAATGCCATGACCATATCGAACAGTATCGAAAGGCCCTTGATCAGATAGAGGTCGTTTATCGGAATATATGAAAACAGTGCCAGAAAATACAGGTAGGGGACATTATAATCCCCGATCCTTTTGCCGATCGCCGCAAATCCTCCGTTCCGGCGGAAAAACTCGACCCAGTTCTTCAAAAAATAATTATAGTCATTTGACTTATGGTCGAGAAACTTATATCGTATTGCCAGCGATGCCAATAATACGATGATAGCAATTGTTACCAGGTGCGATCGCTTTAACGGACCGTATGAACCTGGCCGTTTTTTGCCATAATGATTGAGGAATGCGCTACTATCAGGATGATTCAAATCGATCTTTCCCTTCATTTTCCGGTTCTTCTGGCATTATACACCGCATGTCGGATTTTAACCTTTTGACCCCAATTATATACGAGTTGAACGGACAGCGCAATCGATATTACCTGTCTTAGATGAGTTTTGCTCTTTTAATCGACATGTATTTGTGATATACTATCAACAAATTACATAATATGCAATACGACCCGGTCTAACTATTCGCAATCGTTTAGCAATGGGGGTTTACATGGATAAGGAATACAGAAATCGCCGGGAAAGCAGGAACAACGAACCGCAGGCAGAAGCAGACGGCATAGTTGAAGGGCGCAATCCTGTAATGGAAGCGCTCAAAGCAGGCCGCAAGATAGACAAGCTCTTCATCCTGGAGGGGGCTCGCGGCGAGTCGATCCAGGAGATAGTCAGAAGGGCTAAGCAGGCCGGCGCCGTGATCGTTGAGACTGACCGCAAAAGGCTCGATGCGATGAGCATAACCAGGGCGCACCAAGGTGTGATCGCATTCATTCCTGTCAGGGAGTACTCGACGATCGAGGAAGTGCTCGAGGAAGCCAATGAAAAAGGAAAGGCCCCGCTGCTTGTTGTGTGCGACCATATAGAAGACCCCAACAACCTCGGTGCCATAATTCGTACTGCCGAAGCGTCCGGTGCCGATGCGGTGGTGATACCCAAGCGCAGGTCAGCGGGGCTTACGGCGACCGTATCAAAGGCTTCGGCCGGGGCATTGGAACATATGAAGGTAATCAAGGTCAGCAACATCGCCAATTTTCTGAGGGAGATCAAGAAATACGGTATTTGGGTATTCGGAATGACTATGGAAGGCAGCAAGCTGATCTATGAGGCGGACTTCAAGCTTCCTTCAGCTGTTGTTGTCGGCTCAGAAGGAAAAGGTATAAGCAATACTGTTTTGGATGAGTGCGATTTTCTGATATCTATTCCCATGAAAGGAGCTGTCTCGTCGCTAAATGCATCCGCCGCTGCGGCAGTGGTTTTGTATGAAGCGGTAAGGCAGCGCATGGAAGTTTGATAAGGGGATCGGCGGACACTGCAACGTATAAAATTTCAACGATGGGTGAGACGGATGTCTGAGTATAACAAGGACCATCTGGTCGATAGCGAGCGCATGCTCTCCGGCGAAACAGACGCAAACGTCGGACAGGCAAAAGCCGGAAGCGGCGGAGAAGGCGGGCGGTCTGCCCCCGGCTCATCGATACGGGATGATTTGAACGGTAATGGATCGGTCGATTCGACGGACATGTTGATCGATGAGATATTGAGGGAGTTTGCAACCGATCGCAGGAGAAAGAGAGCAGGGGACGAAGAGCTCGACGATGAAGTGGCAAAGATCCTGATGGCTGTTCAGTCAAGCCTGGATCTGGAGAAGACACTCGAGGAAGCTTCCAAGGGTTCGATCGCTGAAGATCAGCATGGGGACCTTGATTTACATAATATACAGGACGCTTATCATCGGGGCCCGAAACAGGATGAACGCCCTTCTGCTGACGGCATCGCCAGGAATGACTGGCCTGTTTCCGATCCCGCAAACCTGAAAAACGAAAAGAGATCCGAGGACAGGTCAGCTCCTTCGCAAAAGGTAAAAGTCATTACGGAAAATGACGAAAGTCCAATATTCGGAGACAATTTTGCAAAGTACTTCGGACCAAAAGCCGGCCTTGCCGCGGAGATCGAGATAGATGAAGCCGAAGAAGAGCTGCTTGAAGAGGAGGATAAAAAGCGCCGAAAGCTGTTCGGCAGGAAGAGACGTTCAAAGAAACAGAAGGATGAGATGCAGGAATCGTCGTCCCAGACTTTCTCCGACGGGCAGGATGCCGTAGAAGATCATTCGGAAGAACTGATCGGATCTTCTGATGATGACGCTGCCCGGGATGACGGTGAAGAAACCAGGAAGACGTCAAGGTCATGGAAGAGGAAGAAGATCCGGGAATATGATGACCGGATAGATACCGGTGATGAAGATGATGATTACCGGGAACCTGAGCAGGAACCGGAGGAGATAACGGATCAGAATCCGGGCGAAGCCGCAAAAGCGCTGATCGAAGACATGGGGCTTATTCGGCTTAGATTGCTTGCAGGTGCTTTGTTCTGCGCTGTACTGCTGTATATAAACATCGCTCAGAAAGTCGGTTTGTATTTGCCAAAGTCACTTACATATGTTAGAAACCCGCACATATACCTGTTTGCCAACGCATGCCTGCTGATCCTGATAATGCTGATGTGCGTCAAAACTGTGGCCTTCGGCTTGCGTGACTTTATATTCCTGAAGCCTAACATGGAAACGATCGTAACACTTTCCTGCTTCATGTCACTGATACATACGATAAGCATCCTGATCATGCCTCAGTGGGAAGGATATTTTCCATACAGTGCTGTCAGCGGGACATCACTGATGTTTGCCGAGTACTATCGGTATAAAGCCCAATCTGCGCGCGTGCGCACTTACAAGACGGTATCCGCAATGTCCAGGCCGTATGTCGTAACATACGAGAAGGCAGCGTACTTCGGTGAAGATGCCGTCGTTAAATATAAGACAGCTCAGCCGCAATACTTCGTCCATCAGACCGAGAGGCAGGACCTGGCAAGAAAAGTGTGGTCCTACGCCGCTCCGCTTGTCATAGTGGTCGCCATAGTAAGTTCTTTGGTATCGACCGTCGGAAAAGGCCAGCCGCATCGCCTGATCTGGTCACTTTCTGCCATGATGGCGGCGGCAAGTCCCTTCTCGCTTTGCCTCTCGTACAATCTGCCGTTTTACAAGGCCGCACGGCACCTGGGCCTGACTGGTCATTCGATCGCCGGCTGGAGTGCGGCAGAGGGGCTGTCGTCGGTGGACAACGTCATCATTTCGGACACGGACCTCTTCCCGCCGGGAAGCATCGTACTGAACGGGCTGAAGATATACGGCGGGTACGCCGTCGACAAGGTCATCTCATATTCCGCAAGCCT
>JAAYMG010000376.1 GCA_012521525.1 Clostridiales bacterium
AGCTGCTGCCGCGAACCGGTCAGGCTGGATGAGTTCTATCATGGGATGGCTAATGTTTTTAAGAGTATAGAAAGGGCAAGGATCCCGAACAGAAGGTTGTACAGGAAAGGCATCGGATCCGTCAGTCTGAAGCTGAGGAGGAAGCGTTGATTTGCTTTCCTGAGCAGTTTGAATTTCGGCAGCAGGCATGACGGACACCTCAATGACATTCCTGATCGACATAGGCAGTCCAATTGAGAAGGGAAGCACAAATGTGAGCAAGTTGAAAGATTTCCTGAAGAGAAAGGACATCGAAATCTCGGCTCGCCGCTATGGAGTCGATGCCATGAGCGCCATGGCGCAGGGCCTTTTTTGTTCATTGTTGATAGGCACGATACTGAATACGCTTGGGACGCAGCTGGGTCTGCCGATACTCAACGAAATAGGCGATTTTGCCGCCAGGATGTCAGGTCCGGCTATGGCGGTGGCAATAGGGTTTGCGCTTAAGTGCCCGCCGATGGTGCTTTTTTCGCTGGTCACGGTAGGTTATTCTTCGAACTACTACGGAGGAGCGGGCGGACCTTTGGCCGTACTGATAATCGCAATCATTGCGGCCGAAATAGGCAAGGCTGTATCCAAGGAGACCAAGATCGACATTCTTGTCACTCCTTTGGTGACCATTTTTATAGGAGTACTTCTCTCTTCGCTTATAGCTCCGGCTATAGGGAAGGCCGCAAATGAAGTCGGCAAAGTGATAATGTGGGCTACTAATCAGCAGCCGTTTATTATGGGCATACTCGTGTCCGTTATAGTGGGAATCGTTCTAACACTACCGATTAGCAGTGCCGCGATCTGCGCATCGCTCGGCCTGGTTGGGCTGGCGGGCGGTGCGGCTCTTGCGGGCTGCTGCGCCAACATGGTAGGATTCGCGGTGATATCCTTCCGGGAGAACGGCTGGGGAGGCTTATTGTCGCAGGGGCTTGGCACCTCTATGCTGCAGATGGGAAATATAGTCAAGAATCCGAAAATATGGATACCTGCGATCGTGACCAGCGCGATCACCGGCCCCATATCAACATGCCTGTTCAGGCTGCAGATGAACGGTCCCGCAGTAGCATCGGGAATGGGCACCTGCGGTTTGGTAGGGCCGATAGGGGTATATACAGGATGGATAAACGACATAGCCGCGGGTTTGAAGACTTCCATAACCGCAACTGATTGGATCGCCTTGGTGCTTATTGCGTTTATACTTCCGGCTGTCATCTCCTGGGTAACGGGACTTATCTGCCGTAGGATCGGGTGGATCAAAGAAGGGGATCTGAAGCTCCAGTAGTATGAAGCACCTGCAGGACCGGGGCCGGGTCCAAAAATCCAGATAATAACATGAGATTCCTTATACCGCGGAAATCACGGTGTAAGGAATCTTTCATTATAACGCCTGATGCATTCCGTAATCACTTTGATTGCTTCTGACCTGCCCATTATTTCTTCCACAAGCGTGATCTTGTTTTCCAGATGCTTGTATACTTCGAAGAAATGCCGAATTTCCTGGAACAGATGGGCGGGCAGTTCGCCGATATCCTGAAAGCAGTTCAGCGACGGATCGCCGAATGGGATCGCGACGATCTTTTCGTCCACATCTTCGTGATCTATCATATTGATAACCCCGACAGGGAAGCATTCGACGATCGTCAGCGGGTCCAACGCCTCCTGGCAGAGGACAAGGACATCGAGGGGATCTTCGTCCTGCGACATCGTCCTCGGGATAAAACCATAGTTTGCGGGATAGTGCGTTGACGTAAACAGTATCCTGTCGAGGATGATCATGCCCGTATCCTTGTCCAGTTCATATTTTTTCTTGCTGCCTTTGGGTATTTCGATGACGCATACGAAATCATCGGGGGAAATGCGGGACGGATGGAAGTCATGCCATGCGTTCATGCTCGGCCTCCTTGACAGTATATGCAAAGGTTTGGATTAATGGCTGGTGCTGGTGGATCTTATGCCCGCAAAAAAAGATCAAGGAT
>JAAYMG010000377.1 GCA_012521525.1 Clostridiales bacterium
AAGCCAAAAAGCTCAAAAGCTACCGCCCGTTTGAAGAAGGCTGGATTGAGAACCTGTGGAAAAACGAATACGCTGCGGTCTATCCATACCTCATCCAGCACGATCCTGATTTTCCGACCCCCGAGTACCTGCTGAGTATAACAAAGTACGGAAATATCGCATTCGAAGGTGACGTGAGGATTGATACCAAGGGCTCAAACCTCATCAAGGAGGCCATACTCGATGATGACGAAAGACCACTGTATCTGCAGTCCTGGGGCGGAGTCAATACAATAGTCCGGGCTTTGATATCTATAGCAGATGATTATAAAGATACCGGGCGATGGGATGAAATATACAGGAAAGTCTGCCGCAAGGTCAGGATACTGGGAGTATTCAACGGAATAGGCCAGGACAACAGCTTTATGGACCATTGCGCGGATCTTTATCCCGACATTATAACACTGCGTACGGACTTCGGTTACGGTGGATTTATGGCATCCATCAATTCGCAGGCAGATGTTATCGATATGTTCAAAGCCGAGTGGATGAAGAAAAATATCAAGTTCGGTTACGGTCCGCTGATGTCCAAATACGGTCTGTTCGGGGACGGGACTTACTACCACGGCGAGCCCGAACCGTTCCAGTACGGGAAGCAGCTGAGCCTGAACTGGGGTTTTGACTTTATACCAAACTACACCTTCAACCGGTACGACCATCTCGGCGAAGGAGACAGCAGCACATACGTCCTGTTGTTCGACGTGGGGCTAAGGGGACTTAGGGAGAACGGGAATTACGGAACGCTGCTCGGACGGGTCTTTGAAAGCGGGAATAACCCCGGGGACGGATATGATTTCTTCACCGGAAAGCCGGGCAGACCCAATCGCTTCGTCCGTGCATATCAGGAGGAGTTTGCGGCCCGTGCCGAGTGGTGCATCAAGCCGTATGACGAATGCAACCATCCTCCGATCGTCAATGTGGCAAACGGCGATCTATACGCGGCGCCGGGTGAAACAGTAAAACTCGAGGCAAGCGCCTGTGATCCTGACGGGGACAGGCTCTACACTTACTGGTACGTTTACCGCGAAGCAAGCATTTACTCAGGTTCGGCCAACGACTTGCGAGTCTGGCAGCCCGTCAAACTGACAACACACTTTACGGTCCCCTGTGACGCAAAGCCCGGCGATTATTTCAATCTTGTTCTCGAAGTACAAGACGACGCAGAGAAACCCATTACCCGTTACGGACAGGTGATCGTCCACGTCATCGAAAAGGAAGCAGATCCGCAGGATACCGAAAGACGGGCAGTCAGGCCGGAAAGCTTCTTTTCGGGTTCTAACTGAATTTACTATCAATATATTCGGGAGGGCATCATAATGCGCTGGCGAAGGAACATGGAACCCTTGGATTTCTCGCGGTTCAGTGACATCCTGCTCGAGGACGAGGACGGCAACATACAGCCGATGAGCGAGCCCTATTTCAAGGCCAAGGAGTTGGCTCCCGGCGTTTGGCAGGTCTTGAGCCATGGCGACTACACCTATGTTGTCGAAGGAGACGACGAAATCATAGCGATCGACAGCGGAATGGGAGCAGGCAATATACGTGAATTCTGCCAAACCCTGTCCGACAAGCCCCTGTACCGCTTGCTGAACACCCATAATCACTTTGACCACACAATGAACAACTACCTGTTCGACGTCGTCTATATGCACGAGAAGTGCTACGAAGGAAGATGCAGGCCTTTCGGAGATTATGCCGGCATGGAATTCCCGGACGATTACCCGGTCGTCTTCCTGAAAGACGGCGATGTCATCAACCTAAAAGGACGTGAACTCCTGGTGCTGAATATCGAAGAGCATTGCAGCGGCTCCCTTCAGTTCCTGGACCGCAAATCGCGGATCCTGTTCTGCGGCGACGAGCTGAACGGCAACTTCTTCGACAGCAGGATCTCGGTAGAGCACTCCTTCCGAAATATCAAGCGATGGATGGAATTAAGGGATTCATATGATTTGCTCGCAGCCGGGAACGGAATCCATGATGCCGGTTATGTCGATCGGTATTATGAGACCCTGAAGTATATACTTAACGGCCATGAGCATGAGGGCGTGGAGTTCTTCGTCCCGTATGAGGACCGCAGGGCTTCGATCGACAGCCTGGACGGCAAGCCCGTTTACGCCCGCCGCAGCCCCAACATGGATCCATTGACGGAACGGCTGAAAGCCTTGGGATTTGAAAAACACCTTGAGCTCAATCACGGGAGAGCGTGCTTCTGCTTTACAAGAAAGCTCAGCCCGGACGGGATCTTCGACAGGCAACTCGAAATGAACGGCTGCAGGGTCTGCTACTATCTGAACAGGATTTGGGATAAATGACACTCCCCTATGCTTAAGACCGACCATTCTATCAGGTCGGAGTTCTTTGAAACAGATCCTTATCAATATTTGATTTGACGGCAAAAAGAGGACTTGCTCTTTATCGCAGGTCCTCTTGATCGCTTATATCAAATACTTTGAAAAGCAAACTATCAGTAAACTAGCTTATATCATAGAATTTGATATGCAAACAGATAAAGTATAATATTTTTCGCAAATTCATAGAAGTCCAATAAAAATGACATGGACGTAACCGTTTGGTAGAATTAAGTTAGCATACAAAATACCAACCAAAGGAGGTTACGTACCATGTCAGA
>JAAYMG010000378.1 GCA_012521525.1 Clostridiales bacterium
CCCCTCTCCGCTCGCGGGCTCGACCAGAAGGGCACGGGCAGAATTGACCTCTATCATGTCGATCGCCTTGGCTGCCGGATGCCCAAAATATATGAACAAAGATAATGTCATAAAACAACACATCAAGCGGCTGATGAATCTTGATGCAGGCAAGGAGTATGTAGCTTTTTTCATTATCTGCTCCTTATAATATGATCATTGTAGCTTCGGAAGTATTTTATCCGAAATCGACACTGAAAACGATCCGGTAAGTTTATTCGGTACAGGTGAACATAATGCCGGAGATAACATATGGACGGGGCATATAACTTCTGTTATAATTATCAATAAATCCACCTGTCCATGTTTTATTATAACAAACAAGTGTCGAATGGGCAACCGAGAAAACATAAGTTGACGTAAAATAACATTTTTGGACGGGGTGGATCATGAGTTACCGGCGCATAATCACGACGATGCTGTTCCTGGCTGTTTGCTGTCTGATGTTTTCGTTCGGCTTTTTGATCGGCAGAAGGACCGTCGGAGGAACGTACACGATCATGACCGAGAGTGAAAGCATCGGCCGTCAGATCAGATCCGCAACAGGCCTGAAAGGCTCTGGCGAAGGAGAGTCCGCGGCTGCCGGTTTTGACGCTATATCACACAAAGAGAGCGATGGGTATTCAGACAGTGAAAATCCTGCCGACATTATAGACAGGGCCGATGCCGCCGTTTCCCATAAGGCGGATTCGTCAGAAGTTGAAGGATTATTGGTGAACATTAATACGTGCACGGTTGAGCAGCTGACGCTTCTGCCATCGATCGGTGAGACCAGGGCGAAGAGTATTATCAGGTACAGGGAAGAAAACGGCCCTTTCAGGAGCATAGCGGACATCATGCAGGTTCCCGGCATAGGGGAGTCCATATTCGACAGGATAAAGCAATATATTTATGTCGATATGGACGAAGGCACAGGCAGGTAAGTCATATACATAAAGGGGAGGGTTACATGAAAATACTGGTGGTAGACGACGAGAGGACCCTGGTCAAGGGGATCAAGTTCAACCTGGAAAACGACGGGTACGAAGTGGAGTGCGCATATGACGGGGAGCAGGGGGTCGAGATAGTCAGAAGGGGAGGGATAGACCTTGTGATCCTTGACCTCATGATGCCGAAGATGAACGGGTTTGAGGCATGCAGGCGCATCCGTGAGTTCTCCAACGTTCCTATCATAATGCTGACAGCAAAGAGCGAAGATACGGACAAGATCATCGGTTTTGAATACGGGGCCGACGACTATATAACAAAGCCTTTCAACATAATGGAACTCAAAGTCCGCATCCGCGCTATCCTTCGCCGCGCTTCGAACGAAACCAAACGGGTGGAGGAAGAACCACGCATAAGACGCGGACATATAGAAATCGACACATACAGCCGCAATGCTTATATCGACGGGAAAGTGGTAGACCTGACCGCCAAGGAATACGACCTTATCGAGCTCCTTATGAACAACCCCGGACGTGTCTACAGCCGCGAAAACCTCCTGAACATCGTATGGGGTTATGAGTATCCGGGAGATATCCGGACAGTCGACGTGCATATACGGAGGCTCAGGGAAAAGCTTGAGAGGAATCCGGCGCAGCCTGAGTTCATCCTGACCAAATGGGGGGTAGGCTACTATTTCAGGGCGTAAATCGAGGTTTTCAATAAATGTGGGCATACAGCTTAAGGTGGCACTTTCTTACATCGCCATCATAGTTTGTATGCTCATTTTATTGAACATATATCCCATTCTGGTCAGCCAGAACTTCATCTTCCGGTCAAAGCAGGATACGATGCAGGACAAGGCCACGCAATATTCCCGCCTGCTGTCCACACTGGATTCGATAAACCGGGACTCGGTCGAGAAGATGATGAACTTACTTGATGACAGGGGCAGTTACCGAGTCATCATCACCGATGACAACCTCATGGCGGTCTATGACAACACGATCACCGATAATGTGCTGGGAAAAATAATCCTGCTCCAGGAAATACGACTGGCGATGGAGGGAAACGACGTTTTCTACGCGACATACGACAGGGACAGGATCGTGAGTAAAGCTGCTTCCCCGATAACTATCGGAGGACGGGTGAACGGAGTCGTATATCTGTATGAATCCGATGTTGAGCTTGCGGCCCTCCTTTCAGACATCCAGACCAACCTGTCTACTATCGCCTTCCTTATAAGCGTGGTCGTCGTTGGGCTTAGCCTTATGATGTCCAAGTTCCTGACAAGCAGGATAAGCACACTGCTCGCTGCGATACGGAGGGTAAGGGAAGGCGAATACGGGCACAGGGCAAAGATCAAGGGCAGGGACGAGCTGGCCGAGATCGCCAAGGAGTTCAACGCTCTGTCGGAGAGGTTTGAACGTGTCGAAAACATGAGGCGCCAGTTCGTTTCCGACGCTTCACATGAGTTGAAGACCCCTCTTGCCTCAATAAAGGTGCTTGCGGACTCGATAACCCAGACGAAGGACATGCCGCCGGAGATGATAAGGGAATTCGTAGAAGACATAGGAAATGAGATAAACAGGCTCACGCGTCTTGCCGAAAAGCTGCTGAGCATCACTCGCCTTGATTCGAACGTTGAGGCCGAAGTGTCGAGAGTGGACGTCAAAGAGGTCATCATGCGCGCCGCGCATACGCTCAATCGTTTGGCTCAGCCTGAGGGCATCGGCATCATGCTTGAGCTGAGCGACGACTGCTACATCGACGCAAATGAGGACGATATATACCAGATAGTATTCAACCTTATCGAAAACGCCATCAAATATAATGTAAAGGGCGGACAGGTAAGGGTGTTTCTGTTCATGAAAGAAGATAAGGTCCACTTTATTGTCAGCGACACCGGTGTCGGGATCGCCAAAGAGGACCTGGACAGGATATTCGAGAGGTTTTACCGGGTCGACAAGGCAAGATCGAGGGAAGCCGGCGGAAGCGGTCTCGGGCTTGCGATAGTACAGAATGCCGTAACGCGCCTTAAAGGAACGATAGAAACCGAAAGCACCCTTGGCGAAGGGACACGTATAACCGTGACGTTCCCTTGCGCAAAAAGCCGTTCCGCAGGGAAGGGGGGCTTGTCATGATCAGGCGGATTTTCTCCGTTTTTTTGTTTATGCTCATTTTGCTCGGCGGCTGCAAACGCAGTGAGTATGAGGGTGAATATATCGAGGTGTACTATCTGCGCGATATATCAGCCCCGATTTCCGACGGTGCTTTAGCAGCGGTAAAATATCCAGTTTACCAATATAGAGACAAAATTGAGACGGCGGTAAAGAAGCTGCTGTCAAAGCCGGACGACGAAAGCCTGAGATGCCCGTTCCCCGACGATGTTGAGCTGGTTGGGATCGAGTATTCCGGAAATGTCGTAACAGTGAATCTTTCCGAAGAATATGGGGAAATGTTCGGGGCGGAACTTGCCGCCGCGAACGTGTGTACGGTGCTTACCCTATGCGGGATAGACGGAGTCAGCGAGGTAAGTATCACC
>JAAYMG010000379.1 GCA_012521525.1 Clostridiales bacterium
AACTCCGGAAGCCCCTGGCGGGCGTGACACAGGATACTACAGCGGCGGGATAGGTACATACACCAAGTATCTGGATATACCATCTGATTATGAAGGCAAGCGTATAATGCTGGAGTTCGACGGTGCCTACATGAATACTACGGTCGGGATAAACGGCCAGATCATTATGCGGCATAATTACGGCTATACACCGTTCCACGCTGATTTGACCCCATATATTCGTGCCGGAAAGAAGAACCGCATAACGGTAACTGTCAATAATTCCATGCAACCAAACTCCAGATGGTATACGGGAGCAGGACTTTATCGTCACGTGGATTTGCTTGTGTCGGATCCGATACATATATCACCATGGGGGATCTTCGCATATAATTCGCATATCACTGACGGCAATGCTTTCGTCTATGTTGAGACAACTGTTGAGAACCATACTGCAAGAGATGTAAGCGTATGGGTCGACACCGTTATCTCCGCCGAAGGCAAGGATTCCGCCAAGGGCCGGGCCAAAGTGTATGTTCCTGCTGGTGACAAAGCGACAGCCCGAGTATTGATACCGGTGATGGATGCACGTCTATGGGATATAGATGACCCGTTTCTGTATACAGTCAAGTCAGTAATAAGTGACGGAAATGGGGAACTTGACAGCCATTGTGTGGATTTTGGGATAAGGACGATTTCGGTCGACACTGTGAACGGTTTTATGTTGAACGGGAGGAGTCTTAAGCTGAAAGGCGGCTGCATACATCACGACAATGGCATACTCGGTGCGGAAGCGCACTTTGACTGCGAGTATCGAAAAGTGAAGATCCACAAAGAAAACGGCTACAATGCCCTTCGGACAGCCCATAATCCGCCGTCACGGGATTTGCTGAAAGCCTGCGACATGCTTGGTGTACTGGTTCTGGATGAAGCGTTCGACTGCTGGTACAACAGCAAGAACATAAACGACTACGGTTTGTTCTTTGAAAACGACTGGGAAAAGGACATGGAAGCCTTCATACTTCGCGACCGGAATCATCCGTCTGTCATTATGTGGTCGACAGGGAACGAAATCATTGAGCGTAACGGGATATCAAAAGGGCACCTAATCGCAGGCATGCTGGCGGCAAAAGTGCGCAGCCTCGATCCGACGCGTCCCGTCACAAACGGGGTCTGCTCTTTGTGGAACGGTCTTGAAGACGAAGATATGGCGAAGATCATGGAGGAAATGAGAAAGAGCCTTGCAGGAGAAGCGTCCGCGCAGAATGCCGACTCATCACTTGGCGACAAAATGTGGGGAGATTATACCGAGGCATTCAATTCGGTCCTCGATGTGGTGGGCTATAACTACCTCCACCACCGGTATTCAAAAGACGGCGAGCAATTCCCGAACAGGATCATATGCGGAACTGAGAGCTGGCCCAATACATTTGATAACGTATGGCGGGAAACGTTACGCCTGCCGCATGTAATAGGTGATTTTACATGGACGAGTTACGATTACATCGGGGAAGCAGCAATAGGAAATTCCAGGTTTGTGGACAAATCTGCCGATACTTCTGCCATGAGATTCATGTCGAACTCTTCCCCGTATCCCTGGCGGCTTGCCAATTGCGGTGATTTTGATATTTTGGGTCACCCGCGTCCTCAGCTCGCTTTCCGTAAGGTGGTGTGGGGATCGGAAGAGACTTACCTGTTCACACAGGACCCGAAATACTTCGACTTTACCGAAGTAGTCAGCATGTGGGGATTTGAGGATATCCACTGCAGTTGGACGTGGGCCGGTGCCGAAGGCAGACCCATTCGAGTCACGGTGTTTTCCGGAGCGGAAGAAGTGGAACTGTTCGTCAACGGCAAGTCTGTCGGGCGAAAAAGTGCCGGGGAAGCAAACCGATACCG
>JAAYMG010000380.1 GCA_012521525.1 Clostridiales bacterium
TGCATCCTTCTTCAACAGCTCGTTGATCTGTATTTCACGGCTGCGAAGGATGGCCAGTCTCTCATAAGCCTCTGCCGATGTGTCGTCTATCAGTTTTTCGCGCTCAAGTGCGATGCTGTCGAGTTCCTTTCGGAGAGACAGCCTTTCATTGAGCTTTTCGTCTCTGAGAGCCACATCCGAGCAGGCTTCGTCTATCAGGTCTATTGCCTTGTCCGGAAGGTATCTGTCGGTTATATAGCGTTCGCTTAAAAGCACTGCCTGCCTGGCCATTTCATCCGGTATGAGGACGCCATGGAAATCTTCATAGTAGCGGGCAATGCCCTTTATTATTTCTATCGTTTCATCCACAGAAGGTTCGGCCACAACAACGGGCTGGAACCTGCGCTCCAACGCGGAGTCCTTTTCTATGTGCCTTCTGTACTCGGCAAAGGTAGTAGCACCTATTACCTGCACCTCACCGCGTGAAAGCGCGGGTTTCAGGATATTTGCCGCGTTCATGGAGCCTTCGGCATCGCCCGCTCCGACGATGCTGTGGACTTCGTCAATGACCAGTATGATGTTGCCGACCTTCTTTATTTCGTCTATCAGGCCTTTCATCCTGCTCTCGAACTGTCCTCTGAACTGTGTTCCGGCAACAAGCGCGGTAAGGTCAAGGAGATATACTTCCTTGTCCTTAAGCTTATATGGGACATTGCCTTCAGCAATGCGCATGGCCAGGCCTTCAGCGATCGCCGTCTTGCCTACGCCGGGTTCACCGATAAGGCAGGGGTTGTTTTTCTGCCTCCTGTTGAGTATCTGTATCACGCGTTCGATCTCGCTTTCCCTGCCGACTATACGGTCGATCTTGCCTTCAATGGCCTTCTGGGTAAGCGAAATGCAGTAGTTATCAAGAAACTTGCGCCTGGACTTCCTGTTGCTTTCCTGGTAGTCGCGGCTGTCGCGCTTTTCCCTGTCACGCTGTGTCGGGGCGGGTTCGTCGCCGTGGGCGGGGGCATTGAACAGACGATTCAAAAAAGGGAAAGTTGCCGTCGTCCCGGCATCGTCCTGGTCATCCCCATCCGCAGGCATAAGCTCTCCTGCGTCTTCCATAACCTGCATCAGTTCATTTGACACATTTTCAATATCTTCTTCGGTGATACCCATGCGGTTCATTATATCGTTTACGGGTTTTAGGCCCATTTCGCTTGCGCATTTGAGGCAAATGCCCTCATTTGTGGTCTTCCCGTTTTCGATCTTCGTTATAAAAATAACTGCGATATTTTTTTTACATCTGGAGCAAATGGTTGGATGCATAGATGTTTGTCCTCCAAAAGGATTCCTCAGTCCGTTCAAACCGGACTAACGGTAAATTGATGGATGTGCTGAACTACACTTCGGAGTGGCTTTCCTCTTCCTCGTCACGCTCAACCTGTCTTTTGATGATGGTGTCATAAAACCGGATCGCGTATCTTATGAATGCAAGTATTGCAAACACAAGAGCGGCGGATAGCATTGCCGTAGAATATGGTTGAGGTATATCAAAGAGCATCAGTATCAGACAAAATACGAAAAATACTACCGAAGCGGTTTTTCCCAAATAGTTTGACGGAAGAACATCGTCAATTTTTTTGAACATAACCAATGCCCCAATTCCCATAAGTACTTCCTTTATCGCAAAAACGATAAAAATCCATACAGGCAGGATACCGGCAATAGTTATGCAAACGATCGCTGCTGCCGTCATCAGCTTGTCAGCGAGCGGATCCAGGACACGGCCAAGCCTCGTGATCATGCCATACTTCCTTGCGATGAAACCGTCAAGTGCGTCCGTGAGGGATGCAAGGATAAAAATAGATCCCGCGTAAACATGCGCTTTGGGAAAATCAGCAAAAAAAACAGCTATGAATGCAGGAACGAGAGCCAGTCTTATCAAGGAAAGGATATTCGGTATGCTCACATTACATCCCCCATTAGTGAATTATGGTCGCCTCCACTGTTGACAATACAAGAGCTGCTCCGTCCTCACGAATCAGCAGTTTTTTGCTTCCTGCGGGAATCTCTGATTCAAACTCTTTTTCCAGATTATTATTATACACTATTACCTTGTCGCTTGTCAAAATTCCTATGTATTTTTCTTTCGCATCCATTGATATTATATTTGACACCGAAACGGTTTGCTCCCTGTTTGCGTCAAAGTCAAGCAGATGTACA
>JAAYMG010000381.1 GCA_012521525.1 Clostridiales bacterium
AAAGCGCGATCGAGTATATCGAGGATAACATTACCGAGGAACTGACAGTTCATGAAATTGCTGAAAAAGCATGCGTTTCTGCGTTTCATTTCCAGAGGATCTTCAATGTACTGTGCGGTTTCACTCTGGGGGAGTACATAAGGAATCGGCGGCTAAGCATCGCGGCAGAAGAACTATCCAAATCGGATGCCAAAGTGATCGATGTGGCAATGAAGTATGGCTATGATTCCCCTGACAGTTTTACCCGGGCGTTTACCAAATTTCATGGCATCTCTCCTTCGGCGGCAAAATTGAAAGGTGCAAAACTAAGATCTTTTGCACGAGTAAAAATCAAATTGACATTGGAGGGCGGGACAATGCTGGAGTGCAAAATCGTCGAGAAAGCGCAGTTTACCGCCATGGGAAAAGCAAGAAGCTTTGATGTCGAGACTGCCTATACCGAGATCCCGAAGTTTTGGGATGAGCACAAGGAGAGCGGAGAAACCGATATCGTTGACGGAATGTACGGAATATGCTTGGACAACGACGGGAAAAGATTCGAGTACCTGATAGCAGATAACTATTTGCCGTGGAACGAGGTACCTGCAGGGTATGAAACCAGGGTTATCCTCTCCGGAACATGGGCCGTATTTCCGTGCAAAGGGGCCCTGCCGAAATCGCTGCAGGATGTGAACACTAAAATTTGGAGTGAGTGGCTGCCGGGCTGCAAGGAGTATAAGCTTGCAGGTAGTTACAATATCGAGTTTTATTCCCCTCCGACTGAGAACCCTGATGATTATTATTGCGAAATCTGGATCCCTGTTGAGAAAATCTGAATAAGCTTGAGTACGAAATAATGCACCTTACGACTCTTAGTCTTAAGGTGCATTATCTGTTATTGACAATATTCATGGCAACTTTACTCAACAAGCGGAATCATTATCTTAAAAGTAAATACACCGTCATCGGCGGCGAAAACTGCCTGACCGTTATGAGCAGCAGCGATCGCTGCGATGCTGCGTGTCCCGAATCCATGTCCGTCGCGGGCAGATTGGGGAAGTCCGTCTTTCATAACGACATCGTACACATACGGGTTGACGATCGAAATCAAAAGTGTGGACTTAAGTATCTTCGCCTTTACCGAGACTGTCCTGAGCTCAGGTTCCGGGCAGGAGGCTGCCGCGAAAATTGCGTTTTCAATGCCGTTTGACAGTAAAGAGCACAGTTCTGTGTCGCTAAAAGGTATGTATTCCGGGAGCTTTGCGTCAACAGTCATCGTTACTTCTTCATGTCTTGCCTTACTGGAAAACGTGGACAAAATCAGGTTTACAGTTTCATTTTTGCAGTACCTTGTTGGTGTGATCGCTTCTATATCTGATTGGGCAGTATTAAGATATGTCCTGATCTTCTCCAAACTTCCTTCGGCAGCCATTCCGCTCAGAATCGCTATATGATGGCGCATATCGTGCCGATAGGCAGCGGCATTCTCCTGCATCTGCCGCAGGTTCGCAAGTTCCGTATGGGCACCGCGGATCTGGGCCGCAAGCATGTCTCGCTCCCTTTGAGCGCGAGACTGCTTTTGCACTTCTATGTAGTACAGGACGATAAACACAAAGTAAAGAACTGATAATACGGAAGGCATGAATTGGATCGCTGCATTCAAACCTCGGTAAAGCGAATCGGTATAGATCGTGGTAATATAATCGAACAGATAGTAGAAAAGGGGGACAGCTCCAAGCAGGATGCAGCTTTTTATGGATTTCTGCATCAGTTGCTGAAGGATGCCAGCCACATATTTCTGAAAAAGGTAATATGAGATAAATACAGCTGCGATATAGCATATATACTCAGCAAGACTGCTGCCGAAGATCGCACCAAAAATGATCCCGATCCATCTCGGCACCTGA
>JAAYMG010000382.1 GCA_012521525.1 Clostridiales bacterium
AGTACATACGATGTTATTAACACCCGAATGGATAAGCTCAAGCATCTCCCCTGTGAGCAGCCAGCCTTCGCCCATCTTGTTGCCGACACCCAGATATTCTCCTGCCAAAGCCTTTATGTCTTCAAAGCCGGCAGGTACGGGGATCTTACCTCCAGCGCTTTCTATGCACTCCCGCATCAGATCCTGATACCCGATCAGATACTTTTTCAGCGCCCCGGCAAGGATCTTTTTGATATATATGTCACCGTACAGATTCACGTCTTCCACACGGTTGTCGCACTTGAATATCAGGAAATCCAGAAGACCCGGCACTATGACTTCAGCGCCTTCCGCAGCAAGGAACTTCTCAAGGTTGTTGTTGCCCAGCGGTGCGTACTTTACATATATTTCTCCGACGACGCCGACCCGCGGCTTCAACTCGCCCGTCTGCGGAATGGAGGCAAAGTCCCGCACGATTTCAAGCATGTTGTCGCGAATGCGCTTTTTCCTGAGCTTGGATCTGTCCTTGAACTCGGAGCTTATGCGGTCTATCCATTTCCGCAGCAGATCGTCGGTCTCACCTTCGTTCACCTCATATGCCCGGCACCTGTTTGAAAGCCACATAAGCAGGTCACCGTATACCACACCGTAGATCATGCGGCGCAGCATCGTAAGGTTCAGTTTGAACCCCTCGTTTTTCTCCAGTCCGGACAGGTTAAGGGAGATGACCGGTACAAAGTCGAGTTCCGCCTTCTTCAGCCCTTTCCTGAGCAAATGGATGTAGTTTGAGGCCCGGCATCCTCCGCCAGTCTGGGTTATCATCAGGGCGACCTTATGTATGTCGTACTTTCCGCTTTTGAGAGCGTCTATCATCTGTCCGATCACAAGCATCGCCGGGAAGCATATATCGTTGTGCACATGCTTTAGCCCCTGCTCTATGATCCCCCTGTGCGTCGTGTTGATGACCTCCACCTTATAGCCTTCCAGCCGGAGAGCGTGGGCAATAAACTCAAAGTGTATCGGCAGCATCTGCGGCACTAAAATCGTGTACTCCTCTTTCATCTCCTTTGTGAAAAGGAGCCGCCCGGTCTTGTCATACTTCAGTTCAGCCATTGCCGCCGGACCTCCTTTGCGCTTCCATTGCCGCTATCAGTGACCGCAGCCTGATCTTTGCCGCGCCGAGGTTTGAAATCTCGTCGATCTTTATCTGCGTGTACAACCGCCCTCTTCGTTCAAGTATGTCACGGACTTCATCGCCCGTGATCGCGTCTGTCCCGCATCCGAAACTCACGAGCTGTACAAGCTCGATGTCAGGCTGCCTTGATACAAACTCGGCAGCGTTGTACATCCGGGTATGATATGTCCACTGGTTCAGTATCTTGAGGTTTTCGGCCTTCCCGAGATGTGCTACCGATTCCTCAGAGAGGAGTACAAGCCCGAGGGACGTAATCAGTCTGTCTATGCCGTGGTTTATTTCGGGGTCTATATGATAAGGCCTGCCTGCTACCACGACTACGCTTTTCCCGGTATTCCGGGCATATTCCAAAGCTCGCTCTCCCTCCGCCCTTATATCTGCACGGAAAGCAGCATCAGCTTTTCGCGCAGCCTTTGCAGCCTCCTTCACTTCCCAAAGGGTCAAATCAGGATAGTATGGTTTGAGCGCTTCATATGCCTTTCTGATAAAACTGGGCTTGGTGATGACGAGATATGGATATATATAATCGATACTGTCAGTCTGCGGCATATTGGCCTTTATCAGCTCGGGATAGTAAGCAACAACAGGACAGTTATAATAGTTGTCCGCCACTTCGCTTTCCACATTGTTATACGGAGCGCAGGGATAAAACACCCGCGTGACACCGCGCTCGACAAGGTCTACTATATGTCCGTGCACCAGTTTTGCCGGATAACATGCGGTATCGGACGGGATCGTGTTTTGTCCCCTTTGGTACAGCTCATGCGAAGACCTTGACGACAGTTCCACCCGAATGGACAACCGGTTGAAAAATTCCATCCAGAAGGGGAGGGTGTCGAAGAAGTTCAGCACCATCGGGATCCCTATGGTCCCCCTCCCTGGATCTTCAACGGGTTTGAGAGACATCAGCTTTTGATATTTATACTCGTACAGGTTGGGCAGCTTCTCGACATTCCGGCTTTGCCCGGCACCCCTCTCGCATTTGTTGCCGGTTATGAACCTGCGCCCGCCGCTGAAACGGTTGACTGTAAGCGTACACTGATTCGGGCAAAGCCTGCATACGGCAGCGGAGGAAGTGTGTTCAAAGTTCTCCAGTTCTTCGAGAGAGAGTATGCGTGAAGCCTTTACTCCCTTCGTACTGTTTTCAAAAGTGCTGACTTCCTCCGCACCGTCTCCCTGTTTGCTGTTTCCCTTTACTGTTTTTTCTTCCGTGTCCTTCTCCCTTTCACCCATCTCCTTTGCATAAAGTGCACATCCGAACGCTCCCATCAGGCCTGCGATCTGCGGACGCGTGACATTGCATCCCAGTTCACGCTCAAAAGCGCGAAGGATGGCATCGTTCAAAAATGTGCCGCCCTGCACGACGACATGGCGTCCCAGCTCTTTGGGATCGACTACTCGGATGACTTTATACAGGGCATTCTTCACTACGGAGACCGAGAGGCCTGCCGAAATATCTTCGACAGTAGCCCCCTCTTTCTGAGCCTGCTTTACGGACGAATTCATGAATACCGTGCAGCGGGACCCCAGATCGGACGGCTTTTTGCTGAAAAGGCCCAGCTTGGCGAATTCCTCGACGCTGTATCCGATCGCCTTGGCGAACGTTTCAATGAAGGATCCGCAACCCGACGAACAGGCCTCATTGAGCATTATCGAATCGATTGCTCCGTTGCGGATACGAAAGCACTTCATGTCCTGCCCGCCGATGTCGATTATATAATCCACATCCGGATCAAAAAATCTTGCGGCATAATAGTGCGCCATGGTCTCAACTATACCGTGGTCCGCACCAAAAGCGTTGACCATCAGTTCTTCGCCATAACCTGTAACCGCAGTTCCGGCTATTCGTATCCTGTCCCCGCATAATTTTCGCACATGTATGAGCTCGTTGCGCAGTACTTCAACGGGGTTTCCTTTGTTAGGAGCATAATAGCTGTATAATATACGGCAATCATCTGTCAGCAATACCAGCTTGGTCGTTGTGGAACCTGCGTCTATTCCCAGCCAGGCAATACCTTCATATTCTTCGGGATCTGCCGTTTGGGCGGTGGCTTTGCCGTGGCGCTCAAGGAACTCCTCGTATTCCTCACGCGATTCGAAAAGCGGCTGCAGGACTGCTGTCCTGCGGTCATCTTCCGCAAGTTCCAGCCTTTCGATTATGCCGTCCAGTGTTTTTTCATCAAATATCTCCGCCTCCGCCGCGCAGCCCAGGGCTACGAAATATTCGGCGTTATCCGGGAAACGCACCTGTTCGTCGGTCAGCTTCAGCGTTTCGATGAACCGCCTGCGAAGCTGCGGGATAAAAGCAAGCGGGCCCCCCAGGAACGCGACGTTTCCCTCGATCCGCCTGCCCTGGGCAAGTCCCGCTATGGTCTGATTGACAACAGCCTGCAAAATCGACGCGGCAATATCCTCACGGCTCGCGCCCTTATTGAGCA
>JAAYMG010000383.1 GCA_012521525.1 Clostridiales bacterium
AGGGAAGGCGTAGTGTCTGTTTTGAAAGTTGAAGGTCTCACAAAGACATTCGGAGGTCTTACCGCCGTCCTCAAAGTCAATCTGGACATAAAGCAGGGTGAGCTCATCGGGCTCATCGGGCCCAACGGCGCCGGAAAAACTACGGTTTTCAACCTCCTTACCGGGATCATCGAGCCCACGAGCGGTACCATCACACTGAGGGATAAGCAGATTCAGGGACTAAAGCCCCATATCATCTGCAGGGACGGAATTTCAAGGACATTCCAGAATATAAGGCTTTTCAAGGATCTGACGGTCCTTGACAACGTCAGGACAGCCATGAACAAGCAGGCCAGGTACGGACTGTTTTCCGCGCTTTTCCACACGAAGGCATACAGGAAGACCGAAGCCGAGATAATGGAAAAATCAGTCGAGCTGCTGAAGATCCTGAATCTATATCATAAAAAGGATGAGCTGGCAAAGAACCTGCCCTACGGTGAGCAAAGGCAGTTGGAGATCGCTAGGGCGCTTGCGACCGAACCGCTGATCCTCCTTCTGGACGAACCCGCGGCAGGTATGAACCCGGTAGAGACCGCCCAGCTCACGGAGATTATCGCATCCATACGCAAACTCTACAATGTGACGATACTTTTGATCGAGCATGATATGTCACTCGTTATGAACATATGTGAGCGCATTTATGTGCTGGATTACGGAGTGGTGATCGCCGAAGGGACCCCGGATGAAATCAAGACCAACAAGAGAGTTATTGAGGCTTACCTGGGAGAGGAAGTAGAAGATGCTTGAGATAAGGAATCTTAATGTCCATTACGGCGTGATCCATGCTCTAAAGGACGTTTCACTCACGGTAAATCCGGGCGAGATAGTGACGCTTATCGGTGCGAACGGAGCCGGAAAAACCACTACCCTCCGTACGATTTCCGGCCTGAAGAAACCGACAGACGGCGCGATATTTTTCAATGGAAGCGACATCACCAACACCACTGCCAAAGAAAGAGTCAGGATGGGGATCTCACATGTTCCCGAGGGCAGGCATGTTTTCTACAACATGACCGTGTTCGAAAATCTCCAGCTCGGTGCTTATCTGCGCCGTGACAAGGACGGCATCGCCCGGGACCTGGAAATGGTGTATGAACACTTTCCCGTATTGGCTCAACGCAAGAAGCAGCTTGCCGGAACGCTATCCGGCGGTGAGCAGCAAATGCTCGCCATGGGAAGGGCGCTGATGTCAAGCCCCAAAATGCTTATCCTTGATGAACCGTCGATGGGCCTGGCACCGTTGTTCGTTCAGGAAATATTTGATATAATAAAGAAAATAAACGCACTCGGTACCACCATATTCCTTGTGGAGCAGAACGCACGTCAAGCTCTCAAAATCGCGCACAGGGCGTATGTAATGGAGACGGGTTCGATCGTCCTTTCCGGAACCGGGACCGAGCTGATGCAAAGCGATGAAATCAGGAAAGCATATTTGGGAGGTTAATGAGATGTATGTCAGGAACAAGATGACTGTAAACCCGTATACGGTTTCCCCTTCCCAGTCGGTGATCGATGCACAGGAGCTCATCGCAAAACATGGTGTCAAGCGTCTGCCGGTAGTTAAGAACGGTAAGCTGGTCGGCCTTGTGACAAGCAGGGATATTTCACGGTATACACCTTCAAAGGCGACTTCTCTCAGTATGGGGGAGATAAGCTACCTCCTTTCCAAAACAAAGATAAGCAGCATAATGACAAAGGACCCTATCACGATTTCACCAGATTCACTGCTGGAAGAAGCCGCAACCCTCATGCGTGACAATGATGTCGGCTGCCTGCCGGTCGTGGAGGGCGATAAAGTCGTCGGTATCATCACAGAGAGCAATCTTCTGGACGCTTTTATCGAGCTGCTGGGATTCAGAGAGCCGGGAACAAGGCTGACGATCGAAGCGGTCGACGCTCCGGGGATCCTGTCCAGGCTTGCGGGTATTTACAGCGAGCACGGCGCAAACATCACGCATGTGGCGGTTTATCGCGGCAAGAACGGAAAAAGCGACGTGGTCATCGGTACGAATTCGCTCGAGACCGAGGGGATCGAAAAGAGTCTTGAGCAGGAAGGATACGAGGTCGTTTACAAGCTGCAAAACAAGTAGAATGCGTTTTATATTCGATATGGCAACCGATTCATTTTTGAAGGATCGAATACAAGGCGTAAGTTGAACTTAACACCCTGTTAGAAAACAGGGTGTTAAATATTTGAAAACAACACGAAAAATCGCTGTAAAATGTTGTGTAGGTTTGTCAAACATATGTTACACCATATTTAATAAAATCGGTTAAGACTTCATGAGGTGATTTCCATCCCAGAGGTCTCATTGGAAAACGGTTATAGTCTCTTTTGTTATATATAGTTAACTGATTACTGAAGTCCTCAAATGAGTAAAAGGTATGAGTTGCATAAAATCGTTCATTGTCTTTTCTATGGCTTCGCTCTACTTTACCATTGTGTCTGGGGGTAAATGGACGTATTAGTTTATGACGAATACCCAATTGAGCAAGACGAACTTCAAAAATAGTCGGTGTTTTTGCCTTGCTTCCTGAAGCCAGCCGTTTTGTGAATTCCAGACCGTTATCTGTCTGAATGCATTCTATTGGAACAGGAAAGGCTTTTACAAGATGCTCTAAGAACTGCATAGATGAATATGTGCTATGTTCTTCAAAAGCCTCAACATAGCGCCATCTGGAGTATTCATCTATAGCAGTATACTGGTAAAACTTTTGCCCCTTAGCTTCATTAACCAGGCATGAGGCAGGTACAAATTTAACATCTATCTGGACTCTCTGACCCGGATATGACATTTGCTCATAAGGTTTAGGAACGTATTTTGGGTTTTTTGGTTTTATAGCCATAAGATTTTTCTTACGTAGGAAGCGATAAAGACCCGTAATGGATCTTTTATAACCTCGTTTCATTAGTTTTACCCAGAAGATAATCAGGCCATCATTAGGATTACGACGACGCATGTTGTTGATAAGTCTGATTTCTTCTTCATTATGCTGATTAGGATGGTGATGAGGCCTTCTGGAACGATCTCTAAGAGAATCCCAAGTGCCGTCATAGCGACGTATCCAACGATAGATATACTGACGATTAGTTTTATACCGTGCAGCCGCTTTTGAAACGCCATATTTTTCAGCATACTTAATTAATGCTAGCCTAAACCTCATATCTTGTGTTATACTTGCCATACGGAAATGCTTCCTTTCTGTTTGTATTTTTGTGTGGTAACTTAAATATAACACAAAAGAGAGCATTTCCGTTTTATTATATTTATTTTTTGTAACACATGTATTGTAA
>JAAYMG010000384.1 GCA_012521525.1 Clostridiales bacterium
ACACGGCGACCCTGGAGCAATCCCTGACGTTCGTGCTCCGTTCGCTAGGATACGTCGACGGCACCGATTTTGAGTGGACGAAATCTCCGGAATTCGCAGAGGCGGTCGGGATCCTCCTTCCGCGGGACTCGGAAAAGATCATCCGGAGGGGCTTCTGCAGGGACCATGTGGTCTATATCTCGTATTATGCTTTGCGTGCGAGGATGAAAAACAGCGGCGTCACATTGATCGACGATCTTGTCAGAAAAGGTGTCATATCAAGGGAGTTGGCCAACCAGACATTGAGCGCTCACGGCAGATGAGCGCCTTTTCTTTTTTCACAAAATTTCCTGTTTTGAATACAATATAGTGATACTAGAACAGGAGGTAACTTCAATATGTCAAACTTACTGGGCGGCTCCTGCGACAAGCGTCGCGATGAGTGGATCTGGATCCTGATCGTAATCGTAGTCCTCATCCTTCTTTTCAACTGGGACTAATCCCATCGAATAAGCGCCGGGCTTGAACCGGCGCTCCGCTATCTTTCACTCAAGTACATTGTTTTTTTACCGTTCCGACATACTTTTCGCTGCCAATGTACTTTTCAGGCACACTGTTTAGCTCATTGAATAAAATGTAATGAAACCAAGACAGGAGGTAAGCTTAAATGTCAAACAACATTGGCGGTATCGGCTTCTGCAAGGATAGAGACGAGTTCATCTGGGTCATCATTATCCTTGTAATTCTGATCCTTTGCTTCTGCTGCTAAAATCAAAGCAGCCGCGGTATCATAAGGGCGACATACGGATGAAGGGGGAAGTTGGGTGTTTGCGCCCGGCTTCCTTTTTTCTGTCAATAATAATGGCCGATAATATACTGAAGTGAATAATATTGAAGTATGTCCGGTATTTATATATAATATCAGCACAGCGACATGCCCGGTACGTATCATTTTTTTGTCCGCATGGCAGCAGGGGGGATCGAAATGTGCGGAAGGTATTTGTTTTCCGAAGCCGAAGCCGAGGATATACTCGAGATAATAAGGGATGTTGAGGAAAGGACGGGTGCCGGGACGGTAAAACGCGGCGAAATATTCCCGACTGACAGTGCCCCGATCCTTCTTGCGCGGGACCGTTCCGTTCGACCCGAGCTCTTTGTCTGGGGTTTCCCGGGATTCCGGGGCAAAAACGTCATAATAAATGCCCGCGCAGAGACCGCGCATGAAAAGCCCATGTTCAGAAGAAGCCTTGCCGCCAGGCGCTGTGTGATCCCATCGACCGGTTTTTTTGAATGGGGCATCGCTGATAATGACGGGACCGCCGATTCGGAAGTCGATATCATAAATCCTTTGTTGCCCGTAACGGGTACACGGAAGGGCAAACCTAAAAAACAGAAATACCTTTTCCGCATTCCCGGTGAAAAGGTATTGTATATGGCAGGATTATATAATATCTATCAGGATGGGCCGAGGTTCGTGATACTCACGACTGCTGCCAATGAGTCCATGATGGATGTCCACGACCGCATGCCCCTGATACTGCGCAGGGAACTGATCGAAGACTGGCTCTTTGATGACGGAAAAGTCCCGGAGCTGCTCCGACAGTCCCCCGTGCTGGAAAAGACTGCGGTGTAGAAAATCCGTTGCCTTGCTTTTCATTCATGCCTGCGTTCGACGAACCAGCGGTCTTCCTCAAAAAAGACATAAGTCCTGTGGTTGTTGATTATACAGCCGTAGCGGATTCCCGTGCCTCCCGCTTTCATGCTGGAGGCCCTTCTTATTTCGGTTATCCGGTCGATCGCATATCGGCGCCCGTCCTCCCAGATGATTTCCAGCGGAAAAAGTTCTCCGTCTGCGCTGAAACGGGCGATGACGTCCACATATACTTTGGGGTTTTTCATTGGGTCACCTCAAGGTTGCAAAAACTTGGCCGCCCCCCGGCCCGGGATCCCGGGCGGAGGGATGAAGGACTCGCATGCCGAAAAGCCGGATCTCAGCCTGACGGTTTGAAGTATCCGACAGGGTGGATGGTGTGTTCGGTGGGATTTATGCCGCCCAGCGCGTGGTCGCGGAGCATCACCGCCCGGTGGATGCTGAAATGCCCGAAGCGCCTGCGGATATCGTCCACCGCGATGTCCAGCTTTTCTCTCTTGCTGAGCCTCTCTTCGTCTTCAAAAAGGGAAGTCTGGATCGCGGTGTGGGGACCGACGAGGTTTATGGCGCGCACGCCGATGCTCCGGATAGGGTTTGCCCAGTCGTAGCTCTTCCTGAACAAAACCATGGCGGCATCGAAGATGTCGCATGAAACGCAGGTCGGACGGTCCAGCCGGGTTTGCCTCTCGAAGGAGACGAGCCTGTTGTCCCGGACGCAGATCTGCACTCCCCTGCATAAAAATCCGTGCTGCCGCAGGCGCGAGGCCACGCTTTCGCACAGGGACCAGTACACGATCCGCACGTCCTCGTCGCAGACCAGGTCACGCGGAGTGGTCGTGCCGTTCCCGATGCTTTTGATCACGGCTTCCTCGCCGAGGCGCTCCACGGGAGAATTGTCAAGCCCGTTTGCAAATCCGTGGAGCACATATCCCATCTTTCCCAGGAGCCTGTGAAGGAAAGCGGGGTCTGCTTTTGCAAGGTCGCCGATGGTGTTTATGCCGTAGCAGTGGAGTTTCCTGCCTGTGGCGGGGCCCACATACAAAAGGTCGGATGCGGGAAGCGGCCAGACCAGTTGCCTGTAATTGGAGGGGGTTATTTCGGTAACGGCGTCGGGCTTTTTTATATCGCTTCCGAGCTTGGAAAAAATCTTGTTGTTTGCGACCCCTATCGAGACAGTGATCCCTACTTCCTTTTTTATGCGTTTTCGCAACTCTTCCGCGATTATGCCGCCGCCGCCGAAAAGACCGGTGCTGCCGGTCACGTCGATCCATGCCTCGTCGAGCCCGAAGGGTTCCACCAGATCCGAATATTCGTAAAATATTTCGCGCAAAATGCGGCTGAAGCGCAGGTACAGCGGGTAATTGGGCGTCAATATGACCAGGTCGGGGCATTTTTGCCTTGCCTGCCAAAGCGCTTCGCCTGTTTTTACGCCCATTGCCTTTGCCTTCTGGTTTTTTGCAAGGATGATCCCGTGCCGCAGTGACGCATCTCCGCCCACAGCGACCGCTTTGTCGCGGATCTCCGGACGGTGCAGGCACTCCACAGATGCGTAAAAGCTGTTGGCATCTACGTGCAGGATAGTACGCACCTTCATCACCACTCGAACATATGTACTACAAATATAGCACTTCGAACATTCGAAATCAAGAGAAAAACGAACGAATGTTCGAGTGATTTTTTGGCAAAAATCGATCCGGCTTGTCAGGCGGACATACGATCCGCTGAGAAGCCGGAATTCAGATCGAATCAATCGATATGTATTGTTGATTCATATGTGGGACAGGGGAACAAGGAGCCTGTCCCACTGTTTCACTATAAATTCAGGTGCTTATTTCCCGGGTGTCTGTTTCCGGTGCGACCGCTCCCCGGTTAAAACGGGTTGCCGCCATGATTCCCATCAAGGCCGAAGAAACTCAATGCCTTCTGTATAGCGATGTCCCAAAATCTCCACTCGTGGGCATAGCCGTCAAGCTCAAACCATTCGGCGTCCAGGCCGATTTCCTTGGCGTGCTCCTTGAAAGCGAGATAAACGGGATACAGCATGTCATTTTTTCCGCAGGCGAACATAAGCCGCGGCAGAACACCGGTACCGGCAAGTTTGTCGATGATCGCCCAGACGTTCTCGTTCGAGTTGCGGAAAGCTTCCAGACCGCCGGCATTCGCAATGGTATTTTTCATCCTGGGATTTTCGGTGTCCAGCAGGCCGGGAGCTCCCGGTCCCAGCTTTGAGAAATCCTGGGGCGCGGCGGAAAGCACGGCCGCTGCGGCGAACTTGTCCGGGTGGTTGACGGCATATTTTATAGTGCCTCTTCCTCCCATTGAAAGGCCGGCGATAAAGTTGTCTTCACGCTTGTCGGATACGGGGAACCACCCGTAGATCAACGGCATCAGCTCTTCTGTCAGGTAATCGAACATGGAGAAGCCCATCATGCTTCCGTCCCAGTTGGAATAATTCGAGTTAAGAGCCGACGGCATCACGACAACAAGATCCTTTTCGGCGGCATATAATTCGATATTGGTCTTCCTCAGCCAGTCGGTACTGTCGCCGAATGTGCCATGCAAAAGCCAAAGCACCTTGAATTTTTTCCCGCTGAGATAGAACTGCTTTGATGTCAAAGTTCTAGGCTTGTCCGGCAGTATGACCGTCACAAAATGGTTGTTTTTGAGATACTCGCTCTCAAAATTGTAAAAAAGCACTGACATTGTTAAATCCCCCTTAAATATATGATCAATTTATAGTATCAACATGAATGTAAGCGATTGAAAGTCTTGGGGTATGAAGCCGTGTATGGAGCATGGAACCTGTCTCCGTGTCCCACATTACGAGCTGCATGGGTGCTTGTCCATCATATCCTCGGTTTATTTTATATTTGGCTTCATTTATACCAGAATAACATAAATGAGTAAATTGAACAAGATATGGATAGCAGCTAATAAGGGACAACAAGGGAGCTTGAAGGCAAAGAAATGAAGCTGAAATATGCTTGGTTTTCACTGCCTGGTTATTTGAGTCTCCTTATTCTATAATGATGAGTGATATTGCAGCGGGCACATAATGATCCTTTGATTTATTTCAAATTAATGGTATAATCGATAGTTGTTATTCTGCAAACTTTAAGTATACTTGAGGCTCATTTGCCGACGGGAGGACTATATTGGAAAAGAAGAAGGGTATTCTGTTTTATCTGCAGCTTTTTTGGTCGACCTTTACGCTCAGCGCTTTCACATTCGGCGGCGGCTACGTGATAGTCCCGCTCATGCGCAAGAAATTCGTAGAGAGCTATAAATGGATCGAAGAACAGGAAATGCTGGATCTTACGGCCATAGCCCAGTCTGCGCCCGGACCGATCGCGGTCAATGCCTCCATACTTGTGGGATACCGTTTGGCCGGTTTTCCGGGAGCCGTATTTACGATAACCGGAACGATTTTGCCGCCGCTGATTATCATCGCAGTCGTTTTTGTCTTTTACAATGCTTTCAAGGAAAGTTCGGCTGTATCCGCAGTGCTGCGCGGAATGAGCGCAGGGGTCGCTGCCGTGGTCGTTGACGCGATCGTCAAAATGGCGGTCAATGTCGTAAATGAAAAAAGCATATTCAGCACCTGCTTATTGGCGTTTTCTTTCATTGCCGCATTCTTCTTTGATGTGGATGTGAAGCTGATACTGCTTTCTTGCGCAATACTTGGACTTGCTTATTCGCTGTTCATGCGGGCAAAGAATAAACCTGCCGATGACGTAAAGGGGGACGCGAAATGATACTTCTGAAACTGTTTTGGAGTTTTTTCCTTGTAGGTCTGTTCAGTTTCGGGGGCGGATACGCGGCCATGCCCTTCATCCAGGAGCAGGTTGTCGAACTGAACGGCTGGCTTACGATGAATGAGTTTGTAGACGTAGTGACCATTTCGCAGATGACCCCAGGTCCGATCGCAATAAATGCCGCTACTTTTGTAGGGATGAAAATGTCGGGGATACCGGGTGCTGTCGCTGCAACGATCGGTTGCGTAACGCCGTCGTGCTTTATTGTCCTGTTCCTTGCGTATCTCTATTACAGGTATAGAGAACTGTCTACAGTCAAAGGGATATTGAAAGGGCTGCGTCCGGCGGTCGTATCCCTGATTGCCGTCGCCGGGTTTTCGATCCTTCAGATGGCGCTTTTGGGGGCAAAAGCGCAGTCGTGGCTGGCGATCGATCTTTCAGGATTTGATTATGTGGCAGCCATAGTGTTTGCAGTGGCTCTGTTCATACTGAGGAAATTCAAGGTCGATCCTATTTATGTAATGCTGGGATCGGGTTTGGTTGGATTTATAGTTTACTATGTTGCAGGCTAAAGAACTATTGCCTCATATCAGTTTTATGTGTTAAGAACCTTTCCGACTGTACCCGGAGATAAATAAGGCCATTGTAAATCGTTTTCGGGATCAGGTATATTATCGGTTTCAGGTATAATTATCGGTATCAGGTATTATATATCGATATCAGGTATATTTATCGGGATAAGGTATTATATATTGGTATCAAGTATATTTCTTGATTGACTGCGTTCAAACAGGCTTTCAGCTTGTTAAAACAGGATCTCAGTTTGATATGTCAATTTGATATGGCAATAAAAAATATGG
>JAAYMG010000385.1 GCA_012521525.1 Clostridiales bacterium
GACCGTAGAGTTCATACCCGGCATACTGAACTTATTTTATGCGGAAAACACAGGCGCTGCTTTCAGCATGCTTCGTAACCAGCGCTGGCTCTTTATAAGCGTGTCTGTCATCGCTGTCATAGCGATCATATACATCATTTTGCTCAGGAAGATAAGATCGGTATGGGGACTGCTCCCTCTGTCGATGGTGCTCGGAGGTGCCGTCGGAAACCTGATCGACCGGATCTTTACCGGTTACGTGGTGGACATGTTTGAATTTGCCTTCATCCGATTCGCGATTTTCAACGTAGCCGATATATTCGTCACGGTCGGCGGTGTCATGTTTTGTATTTACTACCTGTATACTGAAACGGTGAACCTCAGGAAATCTGAGGCCTTTTCGGGGGCGAAGGGCACCGGGGAAGCCGGCAGCGGCAGTGACAAAGCAGAACAGCCTTACACGGAGGGCGAAGAAAAATAAGTAATCTGAACAGTCCGAACTCGACAAAGAGTGTGATAATGATCAATGATGCCCAGGCGGGTCAACGTCTGGACACCATTTTGGCGTCTTTGACCGGTATGAGCCGAAGCGCCGTCCAAAAGCTGATAGAAGGCGGCTTTGTGACGCTGGGCGGCAAAGGTATCAGGAAAAATCACAAAGTGTCTGCGGGGGAGGCATTTGATATCGAGATGCCTCAGCCCGTTGACAGCAGTCTTAGCCCGGCTGAAATACCGCTCGACATCGTATATGAGGACGAAGACATAATCGTCGTAAACAAGCCCAAGGGAATGGTCGTGCACCCTGCGCCGGGCCACTCCGACGACACTCTTGTCAATGCGCTGCTTGCGCACTGCGGAGACAGCCTTTCAACTATCAGCGGCGAGAGACGACCGGGGATCGTCCACAGGCTTGACAAGGACACCTCCGGGGTCATATTGGCCGCGAAAAACGACAGGGCACACCTCAGCCTTTCAAAGCAGATCAAAGCCCGTACCGCAAAGAGGGTCTACGAAGCGGTCGTGAGAGGGAACTTCCGTGAGGACAGGGGCCGGGTCGAAGCGCCGATCGGACGTCATCCGGTCAACAGAAAGATGATGGCCGTAACCGACAGGAATTCCAGGTATGCGGCGACCGATTGGGAAGTCATTGAACGCTACCCCGGCAGGTCCGGCATGATGCCATATACCCATATCAGATGCGTACTTGATACCGGACGCACGCATCAGATCCGCGTCCATATGGCGTATATAGGGCATCCCGTTGCGGGAGATCCTGTATACGGCGGGAAAAAGGGGGAGTTTGGGCTGGAAGGCCAGTGCCTGCATGCCAGGAGTATCGAATTCGATCACCCGACAACGGGCGAAAGGATGTACTTCGAGACGGACCTGCCCGAGGACTTCAAAAGAGTATTGACAATCCTGCGCAGCAGGGTGTAGAATGTAAAAAAGATGTTTGGGGAGCTGGCGGCAAGCCGGCTGAGAGGAAACCTGAGAGCGGTTTCGACCCGGAAACCTGATCCGGATAATGCCGGCGTAGGGAAACATGGATAATGGTTGGATCTACGCCGCATTTTATACATAACCGTGTATAAGATGTGGTTTATTATTTGGGTTTCCGACACTTGTTATTTAGGTTTCCCTGACATCTTTTCAAAATCACAGGCGGGAGGGCAAGGGATGTGCCCGGTCTTCCCGGGATGAAAAGGAGATCGTCATGGAAAAGAGACTTACAAAGACACGAGTTGTCATCGAATGTGCCATACTCATTGCAATGGCTTTCGTTCTGAGCCTGATCAAGATATGGCGCATGCCGATGGGCGGGAGCATCACGCTCGTTTCGATGCTTCCGATACTGCTGATAGGATATCGGCACGGATTGGCATGGGGGTTGATATCCGGATTTGTTTACTCGATACTTCAGTTCATCGAGTCGCCCTATTTCCTGACACCGGTACAGTTTTTGCTTGATTACGTGTTTCCCTTCACTGTACTGGGTGTTGCAGGCTTCTTCAGGGGGAAGGGGCTTGGCTTCCAGATAGGTGCAGTGCTGGGTATCGGCGGAAGGTTTATAAGCCACGTACTTTCGGGCGTCATCTTCTTTGCAGAGTATGCTGCCGATGCGGGTTTCGAGTCGCCGCTCCTGTACTCGGTGGTTTACAACGGTTCAATCATGCTGCCCGAGCTTGTCGTCACGCTGATCGTCGGAACGATCGTTGTTGAAATGTTAAGAAAGATGAAACTATAACGAATAAAAAACACGTTCTGGAGGATCCGCTTCAGAACGTGTCTTATTTTAGGTTCTATAATTAATGTTGGGGTTCATGAAATAGAACTCCAACATTTTTCACTAAATTTGGATAAAAATATAGAGCATAACGTGAAAATCCTGTAAAATGTAAAGCGATCAAACCCACATTTAAGGAGGTTCACATTATGCCCTACACTGATTATATAACAAAAATCCTCGGTTTGGAAGATGCAATTATCTTA
>JAAYMG010000386.1 GCA_012521525.1 Clostridiales bacterium
CTGCCAGGTACTACCTGGACGGAGACGTCGAAGTATGGGAAGTGACCGCAACCATTGAGGGAACCCAGTACACGGGTTATATCCGCAGTGACGAGAAGTACAGCACATTCCAGTTGAAAAATGCGGACGCGACAAAAAGCGACACCATAGAGATGACATACCCGGGAGTTGAAAAGCTTTCGGAGTACTTTGAAAACTTAAACGGCACTGCTCCGACCGATGGAGACGTAATGCTGTATACATCCGCAACCCCGATCATCGTCACCAGTGCCAGGAAGCCAAATAACCTGGGTCTGTCAAGCAAGGACATAACACTGAAAGGCGGCGCGGAGGGCGGACCGCAGTCGATAGCCGACCTTACGAACCTGGCCATAGCGGCAGACGGTACCATTTCGGCAACACATGCCGTTCACGGGCAAATCGTTCTTGGACGCATCATCCTTGCAACTTTCGATAACCCGCAGGGCCTTGATGAAGCGGGCAACTCCTATTTCACCGAGACGGCAAACTCGGGCAGGCCCAGGCTTGCGGTGCCGGGTGCATCCGGAACGGGCGCGCTTGTGACATCCTCCCTTGAGATGTCGAACGTGGACCTTTCCAAGGAGTTTACCGAGATGATCACTGCCCAGAGAGGATTCCAGGCAAGCTCCCGAATCATAACGGTTTCCGACACACTTCTCGAGGAACTTATAAATCTCAAGAGGTAACGGTTAGTAAGAAGTCCGGATAGCAGCAACGCATCATGAATGACTGATTTCCGGACATGACAGAGTGTTTGATGCCGCGGGACACGAAGATCGGATACTCGTATCCCGCGGCTCGACCCAAACGATTTTGGCCGCTATCTGAAAGGAAAGGGATCTTATGATCATACTTACAAAGCTGAACGGTATCCAGTTTGCCCTTAACTGCGACATGATCGAGACGATATCTGAAAACCCGGATACGACGATATTCCTAACCAACGGAAACATTCACATCGTGAAAGAATCCATGCAGGAGGTCATTGATAAGACCATCGAGTATCGCAGGCGGATTTTCACAAACCTGCTCAAGGGCGTATCCGAATAAGGGAAGGATCCCTAATAACCATAAGGAGGCTCGCCTGTGGATCTGCTTACTTTAATAGGTTTTTTGCTTGCAATAATGCTGATGCTGTTCGGAATAACGTTCAACACGGACCTGATGATCATTATTCCGGGCAACATCAAAAACTTTATCGACTATGGATCGATCGCGATCACCGTAGGCGGAACGTTCGCATCATTGATGATGTCCTACTCGCCGAAGTTTTTTGCCCAGATACCGTCACATATGAAAATCATACTGTTCCCAAAAAAGTATGATACCCTCGCATATATCGAACAGATAGTGGAGTTTGCAAAAGAGGCTAGAATGAAGGGTCTTCTTTCGCTAGAGGAGAAACTGACGCAATCAAGAGACGAGTTCCTGAAGACCAGCCTTATGCTTGTGGTCGACTCGGTAGAACCTGAGAAGGTAAAACAGCTCCTTGAAGCGGAGCTGGATTATCTGGAGGAACGTCATGAACAGGCCAGAGGGTTCTATGAAAAGGGCGCACAGTTCGCTCCGGCATACGGAA
>JAAYMG010000387.1 GCA_012521525.1 Clostridiales bacterium
CTCGATATAAATCCCGAGGCCGTCGTCGAGACGTATAAAATGTTTTACAACGAAGACACTTCGGACCTTATACGCCTAGAGGACTATGACTATATCGTGGATGCTATCGATACCGTATCTTCAAAAATAACCCTCGTTTTGAAGGCAAAGGCCGCCGGGACCAGGATCATAAGCTGTATGGGAGCCGGAAACAAGCTCGATCCTACGAAGTTCGAAGTGACGGACATATACAAGACATCGGTATGCCCGCTGGCCAGGGTATTGCGCTACGAACTGCGCAGAAGGGGAGTCAGATCACTAAAAGTACTGTACTCCAAAGAAGTACCTGTCAAGCGGCTTCATAACGATACCGGCATGAGCGGATCCGGTCTAAATGAAAAGGCAGACAATGCCGTGGCCGGGTTCAGAAAACAGGTTCCGGGCAGCGTATCGTTCGTGCCTTCAGTTGCCGGGCTTATAATTGCGGGTGAAGTAATAAAGACTCTTATTTCAGATTGAGGAAAATCCTGCAATTATGCGAAGATAGTATACTATAATGTAAATAGTGAATCAAGTATTATATTTTATTTCACAACTCACCGGGAAAGTACGACGCGTAAGACTGGCAGGAGGAACTACCTCGCTGCCAGTCTTGTTGATACAATGTGAAAAATTCGAAATGCAAATACCGCAGGCGCGGCATCATCTGCCTATAAACATCTGCACCCAGTATTTACCGTCCGCGACATAGCCTACACCTATATGAGTGTAGGAAGAGTTGAGGATGTTGGCCCTGTGCCCGGATGAGTTCCACCATGCCTCGACCACTTGAGCCGGTGTAGACTGACCTTTGGCTATGTTTTCTCCCGCCGAACGGTAGCTGATTCCGAACGCCTTGATCATATCAAAGGGAGAGCCATATGTCGGGCTCGTATGCGAGAAGTAGTTTTTGTTTCTCATATCCTGAGCTTTGTATTGTGCAACTCTATTAAGCTCCCAGTAAGCGGTCAGTGGCTTGAGTCCGTTTTGGGTGCGCTTTAGATTCGTAAGGCGTATGACTTCATTGACATAGCTTGTAAGGGTAGTGTCCGGCAGAGGGATGTTCAGGATCTGTCCGGGATATATAAGGTCGGGGTTTTTTATCTGGTCATTTGCGGCGATTATTTCACTTAACCCCACCTGATATTTGACGGCGATTTTCCACATCGACTCGCCCTTCACGACAGTATGCTTGACAACAGCCGCTTCGGCAGAAGGCGACACGGATCCGAGAATGCAAACAGCAAAAAATATTACCAGCAATCTGGTGCCATATATGAAAACTTTTCGTGACTTCATGATACCACCTTTTCCGTGATTTTTTAAAATTGATGATTATTTGATGACTTTCCAATAATAAAGACTTTTTAATAATTCGATCAAGCAGAACCAATACTTATAACAGTTGCTTTGGAATTTTGCCTCCCAGATTAGTATGGATAAAACTTCAGACAATATCCGATTCAAATGTGTGATTAAATATGCAGGATTGAAAAAAACTTTTATACCTGTATATTTTTGATACCGGATGTCGAATTTTGACAGCCAATACCAGTTAATATCCCACCGATTAATCAATTTATACAAAATTCAACATTAAATCTCGGCATTTTTGACATATAAGTCCTTTTGGGAGGTTGACTTGCAAGGTATAATTTTGTTATAATCTTACCAAATGGTTAATAGCGAAAAAACGGAAGAAGGAAGAAAGTCATGAAGATCGAGAAAATTGAAAAATTAGCACAAAAAGGAAAGTTTGAAAAACTCATAAGCATAGCCGAGGGCAAGGACATCGAAATGGCTAAGGCGGCTATCTCCGCTCTCGGAACGATAAGGAAGGATGAAAGCTTCAATTTCCTTGTGGTCGCACTCCGCAATCCCAACAAGGAGATCCGTCTTGCGGCGATCGAGGCCATGGGCAACATAGGAATGGATAGGGGAAGGACCCACCTCAGGCACCTTGCGGATACTGAAACGGACGAAGATATAGTAGCAGCCGCCAGGGAAGCTGCAAATAAACTGATGAATGCCAAGTTCTGAGTCGGTTTTACTGACTGAAGACTTTTTAATAACGAATTTGATAACGAATAATGATCGCGGTACACTGCATGACATGGATCAGCAATGTACCGCATTTATATTGCATGAAATAACGGTTGATTAAAACCAGGACCTTATAAATGATTCAAATTTAACATTCCTGACGCACGGATCATTCACAATACCGGGCTGATTTCGAGACAGACGGATGCCCGGGTATTATCCATATTTGACCCGGGTCAATTAACCTGCACTCATTATCCTGCAAAGGTCTTCGCTGAATGCGACCGGATCTTCAAGAGGAAGTCCTTCGATCAAAAGCGATTGCCCGTAAAGGATCCGGCTATATGTCGCAAGTTTGTCGGGGTCGGTATCCTTCAGCTCTACAAGCTTTTTGAAAACATCATGATCCGCATTGAGCTCGAGGACCCTCCTGGCCTTTACGTCGATACCGGTTGGCATCGCATTGAGGACCTTTTCCATCTCGAGTGAAACTTCTCCTTCTGAGGAGAGGCAGGCCGGGTGGGATTTGAGCCTCATCGATAGCTTTACCGATGACACTTTGTCTTCCAGGGCCTTCCTGACTTCATCCAGGAGCTCTTTATACTGCTTCTCCTTTTCGTCGGTCGCTTTCTTTTCATCCTCTTCAGAAAGCCCAAGGTCACCGGAAGTCACCGAAACGAACTTCTTTCCGTTCCAATCGCCAAGCAGCTTTACAAGGAACTCGTCTACGTCATCCGTCATGCACAGGACGTCAAAGCCTTTTTCCCTTATTCGCTCAAGCTGCGGCAGCCTGGAGACGGTCTCGACGTTTTCGCCGCAAACATAATAGATATGCGGCTGTTCCGGTTTCATGGAATCGACATATTCCTGTATGGTGATGAACTTGTTTTCATTTAATGAGTGATATACCAGCAGGTCCTTCAGTAAGTCCTTATTGGCCCCAAAGCTTTGATAGATCCCGAACTTGATCGGCAGTCCGAAGAGCTTGAAGAAGGAGGTGTATTTCTCCCTGTCGCTTTCCAGCAGTTTCTGCAGCTCACTCTTTATCTTTTTCTCTATGCTCTTTGCAATGAGCTTGAGCTGTCTGTCATGCTGCAGCATTTCCCGGGAGATGTTGAGGGAGAGGTCCTGCGTGTCGACCAGCCCGCGAACGAAGCTGAAATAGTCGGGGAGGAGTTCGGGGCAGTTTTCCATGATCAGCACACCGCTCGAGTAGAGCTGGAGGCCGCGCTGGAATTCTTTCGTGTAGTAGTTATACGGTGCATTTGAGGGGACATAGAGGAGTGCGTTATAAGTAACTGCCCCTTCGGCATTCGTATGGACATACAGGAGCGGGTCGGAGAAATCGAAGAACTTGTTTTTGTAAAACTCTTTGTAATCCTCTTCCTTTAAGTCCGACTTGTTCCTCTTCCAGAGAGGGACCATGCTGTTCAGCGTCTCAAGTTCGTAATATGTTTCGTATTCCTTGTCGTTGTTTTTTTTGGGACGTGTCCTCTCCATCTCCATTTTTATCGGATAGCGGATATAGTCCGAGTATTTCTTTACGAGAGCGGAGATCCGATACCCGTTGAGGAACTCGTCGTAATTTTCCTCATCAGTGTTGTCTTTCAGCTCCAGAATCACATCGGTTCCGACTTCGGACTTCTCGCAAGGTTCTACCGTGTAGCCGTCAACGCCAGTCGATTCCCACTTGTAGGCCTGATTTTCGCCATACGCCAGACTTATTACGGTAACTTTTTTGCTTACCATGAACGCCGAATAGAACCCGACTCCGAATTGCCCGATGATATCTATATCATCCTTTAACTCGTTTGAGGTCTTGAACTCCAGTGTACCGCTGCGGGCGATCGTACCGAGGTTTTTCTCAAGCTCCTCACGGTTCATACCGCATCCGTTATCCGAAATCGTTAGGGTTCGATTGTTTTTGTCTGCGGTTATAAGTATCCTGAAGTCATCTCTGCTCAATCCGATATTGGGATCGGTAAGCGAGCGGAAATAAAGCTTATCGATTGCGTCACTTGCATTAGAGATCAGTTCGCGGAGAAAGATCTCCCTGTGCGTATAGACCGAATTGATCATCAGATCCAATATGCGCTTTGACTCGGTTTGAAATTCCTTTTTGACCATACTACCACCTTGAACGTATTTTTGACCAATAATGCATATTAGCACTCTAATAGTAAGAGTGCTAATATAATATAGCCTATTTTATCCAAAAATGCAATAGTATCGCGGAAGAATGCTATACTGCCTGGCTTTCGGCTCCGTTCATGAATTGGCTGTTATACAGTTCATAGTAGAAGCCCTTCCTGTTCAACAGTTCTTCGTGAGTACCTTTCTCAATGATCGAACCGTTGTTCATGACAAGGATAATGTCAGCATTTCGGATCGTTGAAAGCCTGTGAGCGATAACAAAACTCGTACGCCCCTTCTTGAGCTTGGCCAGTGCATTCTGTATCAGGACCTCGGTCCTTGTATCAACGCTCGATGTGGCTTCGTCCAGTATAAGGATGGACGGATCGGCGAGAAATGCACGGGCAATGGTAAGCAGCTGCTTCTGGCCCTGGGAAATGTTCGAAGCTTCTTCGTTTATGACGGTATTATAACCGTCGGGGAGCGTGCGGATAAAGTGGTCGGCACATGCCGCTACCGCAGCCTGTACTATTTCCTCGTCTGTCGCGTCGGTCTTTCCGTATGAGATGTTATCCCTTATCGTGCCGTTGAACAGCCAGGTATCCTGAAGCACCATACCGAATATGCTCCTTAAGCCGCCCCTTGTCATTTCTCTTATATCTACGCCGTCTATAGTGATGCGGCCGTCCATGACATCGTAGAAGCGCATCAGCAGGTTTACGAGGGTCGTCTTTCCCGCGCCGGTCGGTCCGACTATGGCAACCGTCTGTCCGGGTTTTACGTCGATGCTCAGGTCCTGCATGAGGATTTTGTCTTCAGAGTATCCGAAACGTATATTTTCAAAACGGACAGCTCCTTCGGGATTTGCTATATCCCGGGGATTCGCTGCTTCCGGAACTTCCTCCTCAGCGTTGAGGATATCGAAGACACGCTCGGCGGAAGCGATCGTGGACTGAATGACGTTGGCTATGTTTGAGGTCTGCGTGATGGGCTGGTTGAAAAGACGTACATATTGCATGAACGCCTGCATGTCTCCTAGGCTGATGGTCCTTCTGGATACGAATATACCTCCGACGATGCACATCGCGACATAGCCCAGGTTGCCAAGGAAATGCATGATGGGCATGATCATACCCGATATGAAATTGGCCCTGCGCGAGAATGTGTAGTACATCTGGTTTATCTGCTCAAACTCTTCTATCGAGTCTTTTTCGCGGTTAAAGGCCTTGACGATCTTGTGTCCGGTAAACATCTCCTCTACGTGGCTGTTAAGGTCTCCCAGCGCTGTTTGCTGGGCTATGAAGTAACGCTGCGACTTTGGAGCGATGACATATACGACGAGGAGGTACAGCGGCGTTATGAGGAGTGCGATCAGCGTCAGCAGCGGACTTATCCTCAGCATCATGAAAAGGACGCCTACGATGGTGATCGCTGAAGAAACGATCTGGGTCACACTCATTTGCAGTGTTGAAGATACCGTATCGACATCATTTGTGATGCGGCTCAGTATTTCGCCGTGTGTGTGCGAGTCATAATACTTAAGGGGAAGTTTGGCAAGCTTTGCTTCAATGTCGCGCCTTAAGCTAAAAACGAGCTTTTGTGATATTGTAGCGACTATGAATTGCTGCAGGAAGGAGAAGAGGGTGGTTAGTATATAGATACTTCCCATTATAAGCAGTGTGCGGTATAAAGCGGTATAATTTATTCCTGCTTTCGATGAGACTCCCTGCTCGATGATCGTTATTGCGTTACCCTGTACTCGCGGCGAGATTACCGTAAAGAGGGAGGAGCATATTGACAGCACCGCTATCAGTGCGATTCCCCACCAATATGGTTTAAGGTATTTCAGGACACGTTTGAGCGTACCCTTAAAGTCCTTTGCCTTTTCGGCGGGCATGCCCATCGGACCGCCGGGTCCTCCCCTGAATCCGCCGCCCGGAGGAGGCCCCATGGGACGCCGCGCCCTGCGGCGCTCATGCATTGCCTGTATGGGATCTTTTCCGCGGCTGTATTTTGACTGGTATTCGACCGGGATAGGAGGCCGCATACCGTTGAATTGCTGTTTTCTCTTGTCACTCATGCCAATTCCTCCTCACTGAGCTGAGAAGTGACGATCTCGCGGTAGACTTCACAGGTGTTGAGCAGCTCTTTGTGAGTACCCAAACCTACCATATTGCCGTTGTCCAGCACGATGATGCGATCGGCATTCATGACTGTGCTGACGCGCTGCGCGACTATGAAAACGGTGGAGTTCCTGGTTATGGGTTTCAAAGCGGCTCTTAAATTCGCGTCGGTCCTGAAGTCAAGCGCAGAAAAAGAATCGTCGAAGATGTATATTTCAGGCCTTTTTACAATGGCTCTCGCAATCGAAATCCGCTGTTTCTGACCGCCAGAGATGTTGGTCGCTTCCTGCGACAGATATGAGTTGAAACCGTCCTGCATAGCGTCGATGAATTCCGTAGCCTGTGCAATGTCGGCTGCCTGCCGTACTTCCTCATCGGTGGCATCCGCTTTGCCGTATCTGATATTGTCTGCTATGGTACCCGTAAACAGGACCGCTTTCTGGGGGATGTATCCGATCCTGGAACGGAGTTCTTCCTGGGACATATCCCGGATATCGATGCCGTCAACATATATGGCACCGCTTTCTACCTCATAAAAACGCGGTATCAGGTTCACAAGTGTGGATTTGCCTGAGCCTGTGCTTCCGATTATGGCCACGGTCTCACCCGGGCGTGCTTCAAATGAGATATTGTTAAGTACCGGCTCTTCGGCGCCCGGATAGCGGAAAGTCACATTTTCGAAGCGAACATATCCCTTCAGATCTTTCGCGGGCAGCTTGGGCTGCTCAGGATCCCTGACCTCCGACTCCATGCTGAGGACTTCGGTTATCCTTCGGGCCGAAACGGCAGCGCGGGGGAGCATTCCGAACAGCATCGATGTCATCATGAGGGAGAACATGATCTGGGTCGCGTATTGAATAAATGCCATGAGATCCCCGGTTTTCATATGGCCCCCGTCGATCCTGATCGAACCGAAAACAAAAATGGCGAGGATCGCGAAATTTATCGTCATCATCGTGAAGGGCTGCATGGCTGCCATGCGGCGGAACGCCGAGAGCGAAGTCCTGGTCAGGTCAAGGTTTGCATTGTTGAACCTATCTCTTTCGTGTTCGATGCGGTTGAATGCGCGAATGACGCGGACACCTGACAGGAGTTCTCTTACGACACGGTTGACCTTGTCAAGCTTCGTCTGTATCTGTCTGAAGAGGGGGGTGACCCAACGGATATTGAATATTATGATCAAAATCATTATTGGTACTGCCACAACAAAGACCAGCGACAGAGTAGGGTCTTTCGAGACCGCCATGATGATCCCACCGATCATGTGAAGAGGAGCGGAAACGATCACGCGAAGCGTGAACATCACGAGCATCTGCATTTGGATGATGTCGTTTGTGTTTCGCGTGATGAGAGACGAGACGCCGACCTTATCTGAATCGTGAAGAGAGA
>JAAYMG010000388.1 GCA_012521525.1 Clostridiales bacterium
GAACTGCCGGGCATTTCTGCCGTTTTCAACGGCGGTGTCTGCGCATATTCGAATGAAGTTAAAATGAACGTGCTGTCCGTGCCGGAAAGCATGATAGTTGAATATGGTGCTGTCAGCGAACCGGTAGTGAGATCCATGTCTGAAAACGTACGAAGGTGCCTGGGTGCGGACATCGGAGTTGCCATATCCGGAGTTGCGGGCCCCGCGGCTAGCGAAAACAAGCCTGTAGGCACGGTGTGCATTGCAGTCTCATCGAAGGCAGGTACCGAGGCTTATACCTACAACCTTGGCAGGATCCAGGACAGAAACAGGATCAGGACATTGTCCGTCAACAGGGCTTTGGATCTTGTCAGAAGGCACATTTTAAGGAACAAACACGCATTTATCAGATAAACGGAGGCGACCTTTGAGCAAGTTTGTATCAGAACGTGAAATGCAATATCAGCGGGAATGCATGCAGAGAGTGGCCGCTCAGAACAACGGACGTACTGCTTTCGTCGACACATACGGATGCCAGCAAAACGAAGCTGATTCCGAGCGCATGCGCGGCATGCTCGTTGAAATGGGATATATCCTTACCGATTCAAGCGACGCAGACGTCGTCATAATAAACACATGCGCGGTGCGCGAGAATGCCGAGAACAGGGTCTTCGGCGTGATCGGTCACCTCGTGCACACAAAAAGGAAAAATCCCTCGCAGATAATCATCCTTGCGGGATGCATGGGCGGAGAAGCTTCGGTGAGGGAGAGGATCAAGAGGAGTTACAGGCATGTCGACGCCGTGCTGGACACCACCTCATTCTGGAGGCTTCCCGAGGTGATCCTTGGCATCCTTGAGGGAGACAAAACTGTCGCGGAGATAAATACCGTTGACGGCGTTGTCACGCCCGACAACCGTATCGCAGAGGGAATGCCTGTGCAGCGGGTCGTCCCGCACAAGGCCTGGATTTCGGTCATGTACGGATGCAACAACTTCTGCACATACTGCATCGTACCCTATCTGCGTGGTCGTGAACGCAGCAGGCGCAGCGAAGACATAGTTCGGGAGATCCGCGAGGTGGTTGAAGACGGCTGCAAGGACATAACGCTGCTCGGCCAAAATGTAAACTCTTACGGAAAGGACTCGGACGACGAAACCGACTTTGCGGGCCTTCTGGAGATGGCCGCGCATGTGGACGGCGAGTTCCTGATAAGGTTCATGACGAGCCACCCGAAGGACACGACGATCAGGCTCCTCGATACGATGGCGGCATATCCGAGGATCGCGCGCCATCTGCACCTGCCGGTGCAGTCGGGGTCTGACCGCATCCTGAAGCTGATGAACCGCCGGTATACGGCCGAAAACTATCTGGAACTGATCCGCTACGCCAGGAAAGTGATGCCCGATATAGTCCTTACAAGCGACATAATCGTGGGATTTCCCGGGGAGACTGAGGAAGACTTCAGGCAGACGCTTGACCTTGTCGCGGAAGTTGAATATGACTCCCTGTTCACCTTTATATACTCAAAACGGGAAGGCACTCCCGCGGCAAAAATGGAAGATCCGGCATCGCCGGAAGAGAAGAGCGAGCGTTTCAACCGGCTTATCGAACTGCAGAACACGATCTCCATGAAAAAGCACAGCGAATATATCGGGAAAACGGTGACCACCCTGATCGACGGGGAAGGGAAGCGGGGCCAATATAATCTGACCGCCCGCACGAACGGGGGAAGGCTCGTCCACCTCAAGGGAGACAAATCACTGATAGGGAAATATATGCCGGTTCGAATAACAGAGGCCACTACATGGTCGCTCGTTGGGGAACTTGCTCTGAATGATCAGAAATGATCTGAAATAATCAGTAGTTCAATAATGATCTGGCCCGAAAGTGTTTGCTTTCACATATAGTATGGTTGAGTGGGGTATACAGGATGTCTGAAACACCGATGATGCAGCAATACAGACAGATAAAGCAGAACTATCCGGATTGCATCCTTTTCTTCAGGCTCGGGGACTTCTACGAAATGTTCTGGGACGATGCGATCATTGCTTCAAAAGAGCTGGACCTGGTCCTGACGAGCCGCAGCAAGAACGTACCGGAGGATGAAAAAGTACCGATGTGCGGCATCCCGTACCATGCTGCCGAAAGCTACATATCGAGGATGGTTGCAAAGGGCTATAAAATCGCGATCTGTGAACAGCTGGAAGACCCAAGGCTGGCAAAGGGGATCGTCAAGCGCGACATAGTCAGGATAATAACTCCGGGAACGGCAATCGAAAGTTCGATGCTGGAAGACACAAAAAACAACTTCATTTGTGCCGTGTTCATATCGGGGGAAAAGACGCCGGGAGCGTCCAAAGTCATTGGCGCCGCGTCGAAAGAAGCTGCTGCCGAAAGAGCCGGTGTCTGCTTCTGCGACCTGTCCACGGGTGAGGCATATTGCGCCGAGTTCACGGGGGACAAGGCCGGCGACCGGCTGATCAACGAACTGGGAAGGTTTTCTCCCGCCGAAGCCCTGCTGAATGAAGCGGCAATGCAGACAGCGAATGTGGTTGAGTTCCTTCGTGACAAACTTGGCTGTGTCGTGGAAAGGTTTCCGGAATCGGCGCCCTCGGGCGATGAGGTTTGGGAGCTGGTGGAAAAGCAGTTTGGCAGTGAAAACCCGCTGAGCAGGGACGGTAAAAGGCTGACCTGTGCCGCAAACGCCTGTGCCTCATTGCTGCAGTACCTTTACGAGACCCAGAAGACCGATCTGAGCCATATTCGCTCCCTGAACCTGAATGAAGAAGACATGTTTATGGAGCTCGACTATACTGCCCGCAGGAACCTTGAGCTCTGTGAGACGATACGCACGGGAGAAAAGAAAGGCAGCCTGCTGTGGGTGCTCGACAAGACCCGGACCCCCATGGGCGGAAGGCTTATAAGAGCATGGCTGGAAAGGCCGCTTACTAATCCTGCTGCCATCAACAAGCGCCTTACTGCTGTCGAAGAACTATTGAAGGATCACATGCTCCGCAGCAGGATTTCTGATGAACTTAAGGGCATTTACGATATGGAGCGCATAATCGGGCGCGTAGTGTATGGGACTGCCAACTGCCGCGACCTCCGTGCCCTTTCGGATGCCGCTAAACATATACCCGTTATTAGGGAACTGCTTAAGGATGCAAAGTCGGCTTTGCTGGCCGATATCAGGAGGCAGGCCGATCCGCTCGCCGATATCACCGACCTGATCGACAGGGCCGTCGTGGATGACCCGCCCTTCTCTGTCCGGGAGGGCGGATTCATAAGGAGCGGATACAATGCCCATCTCGACGAACTGAGAGACATATTGTCCGGGGGACGGGGAAGCGTCGCCTCTTTCGAGGCCGCCGAGCGCGAGAGGACGGGCATCAAGTCACTGAAGGTCGGCTACAACCGGGTGTTCGGATACTATATAGAAGTCAGAAAAACAGGTTATGATCAGGTGCCCCCGCACTACATACGCAAGCAGACTCTTGTCGACCGTGAAAGATTCATAACCGAAGAACTCAAAGAGCTGGAAACTACCATCCTCACTGCCAGTGAGCGCGCTACGGCGCTGGAATATGAGCTGTTTACCGAGCTGCGCTCCATGATCGCGGCCCGGCTTCAAAGGATACAGCAGACTGCGCACGCGATAGCGCAGCTGGATGTTCTCTGCTCATTTGCCGAGACGGCGTACAAGGGGCATTACTGCAGACCGGATGTCGACGACTCGGACAGGATCGAGATCATAGACGGCAGGCATCCGGTCGTTGAGAGGATGCTTGCCGACGGCCTGTTCGTGCCAAATGATGTGTATCTCGACTGCGGAGACAACATGGTCTCCATCATAACCGGACCCAATATGGCCGGAAAATCTACATATATGCGACAAGTGGCGCTGATCGTATTGATGGCCCAGGCGGGCAGCTTCGTACCGGCCAAGTCTGCCAGGCTTGGAGTCGTTGACCGGATATTTACGCGCATAGGCGCTTCCGACGACCTGGCTTCGGGACAGTCGACGTTCATGGTGGAAATGAACGAGGTCGCCGATATATTGAAAAACGCGACGTCCAGAAGCCTACTTATTTTGGACGAAATCGGCCGGGGGACATCCACGTTTGACGGGATGGCGATCGCGAGGGCGGTACTCGAATGGGTAAGCAGCACCAGGCGGCTTGGAGCAAAGACGTTGTTTGCGACCCACTACCATCAGCTGACTGACCTGGAAAAACAGCTAAAAGGGGTAAAGAACTACAATATAGCCGTCAAGAAAAGAGGCGGTGAAATAATATTCCTGAGAAAGATCGTTCCCGGAGGTACGGACCAGAGCTACGGCATTGAGGTGGCCAGGCTCGCAGGACTGCCGGAAGGGCTGATAAAAAGGGCTGGTGAGATCCTGCAATCCCTTGAGAGCGGCGTCCTCAGCGCCCCTGTCAATGACCGGGCGGGCAAGGCCGACAGGCAGGAAAACGACGCGCAGATGTCTTTGCTTGACATGAGCGCCAATGAGATCGTGGAGATCCTGAGAAATGTAGAACCGGATACCCTTACTCCCATCGAAGCGCTGAATCTGGTTTACAGGATGAAGAAAAAAATACGGTAGTCCGCCGCCGGAGCGGGGATGCAGAGTTGAACGGGGAATGAGTGTATAAATGGGCAAGATAATCAAACTGGACAGGCATATAGCCGACCTGATAGCCGCGGGTGAAGTGGTGGAGAGGCCGGCATCGGTCGTAAAGGAGCTCGTGGAAAACGCAGTCGACGCCGGAGCGGACGCGATCACCGTGGAGATCAGGCGCGGCGGTTTGGATATGATAAGGGTGACCGACAACGGTTCGGGCATCGATCCCGAGGACATCCCCACCGCTTTTTTGCGTCACGCGACCTCCAAAATACGGAGAGCGGAGGACCTCGATTCCATATCCACACTGGGATTCAGGGGCGAAGCGCTTGCGTCGATAGCAGCCGTATCGAAAGTTGCCGTGTTCACAAGGGTGGAAGGCTCCACCGCAGGGTATTGCTATGAGATCGAAGGCGGGGAACAGAAGAGCTTTTCCGAGGCAGGCTGTCCGACGGGCACGACTGTGGTCGTAAACGAGCTTTTCTACAACACGCCTGCCAGGATGAAATTCGTAAAAAAGGACGCGACCGAAGCAGGACATATACAGGCCGTCGTAAGGAAAGCAGCGTTGGCAAGGCCTGATATCTCCTTTAAGCTGATACGGGACGGCGAAGAAATCATCCATACCCCGGGTGACAATTCGCTGCTATCCGCGATTTATTGCACATATGGAGAATCGTTCGTTGCGGGCCTGGAAAAAGTATCGGCGGTGCATGAGGGCATACGCGTGACCGGTTATGTGTCAAGGCCTACATACAGCCAGGGAAACAGGACGAAGCAGGAGTTTTTCGTCAATGCCAGGCCGGTGCGGGCAAGGATCATGACCGTGGCGCTGGAAGAAGCGTATAAGAACAGGATGATGGTCGGAAGATACCCCGCATGTGTTCTGCTGGTAGATATCAATCCGGCTCTTCTTGACGTGAATGTGCATCCGACGAAAAGTGAAGTGAAGTTTGCCTATGAAAAGCAGGTGTTCGACGCGGTTTACCTGGCGGTCAAAGACGCGGTGGATTCGGGGGACTCCAGGGCTGCCATCCATACAAGGCTTTCAGGCGCTCCGAAATTTGACGTTCCCGACCGGGAATATATCCAGACTTCGATGAGACCGCAGAAAAACCCCGATTTCTTCGGATCCATGAGCGCTGAAAGATTCAGGAGCATGTATGCGGCGGAAAACCGGCCGAACCATGCGCCTGCCGTTAAAATTCAGGATAAACCGTTGAAAAATCCGAATGATAATACCGATGAGGACGGTTTCGGTAATACAGATTTCGCCGCAGGTTATGAGAACGCAGGTTATGATAACGCGGGTCACGAGGGCAAATATACAGGGACCGCAGGTCATGGCATGTCGGACAGTCGCGACGCAACATACCGGGAACGCGATTGGTCGGACGGGGAACGCGGCGGATCAGACCTGGCAGAAAACAGCCATGTCCCCGTATATGTTCCGGAAGGTCAGAACGAGCATATTGGAACAGAAGAAGATCTGCCGAAGTGGAAGGTGCTGGGCGAAGCCTTTGAGACCTATATCATGGTTGAAGACGGGGACGATATCCTCTTCATAGACAAGCATGCGGCCCATGAGCGCATGCTGTTCAACAAGCTGCTTGAAAACCGGGATACGCCGGTTTCGCAATACCTGCTTGAACCCGCGGTGCTGCATCTTGAACGGGAAGATTTTGAAGTGATCGTTTCATACGGTGAATTGCTGGCCGGTATGGGATTTGAACTGGACGAATTCGGAGGAAGCAGCATCATCGTGCGTGCCCTTCCGGAGGAAATAGACAGTGACGATGCGGAGGCCACCCTGCAGGAAATCGCCGAAAGCCTTCGGATGAACCGCCGCATGACGACGACCGGAAAGCGCGAGGAATTGTACCGTCTGGTTGCCTGCAAGGCTGCCCTGAAAGCCGGCAGCAAATCTTCATACATGGAGAACTACCGTTTGGCCGAACGGGTACTGGAGCATGACGACGTCCGGTATTGCCCGCACGGAAGGCCGATCGTGGCCGCCCTGAAGAGGAGCGAACTTGAGAAGAGATTCGGGAGGTCCTGACTTGAAAAAGGTGATCTGTGTTGCCGGTCCCACCGCATCAGGCAAGACGGCCCTATCCATAGACCTGGCATTGTCGCTGGACGGGGAGATCGTCTCCTGTGATTCGATGCAGGTGTACCGGGGTATGGACATAGGGACTGCCAAGCCCGGCATGGAAGAACGCAAGGGTGTTCCGCATCACATGATGGACATTGTCGAACCCGCCGAAGACTACTCTGTTGCGCGATATGTTGAGGAAGCATCGCGTTGTATCGACGACATTTTTCGCCGCGGGAAGGTCCCGATCGTCGTGGGCGGAACAGGACTATATATGGATGCCCTGATAAAAGGTTTATACTTTTCAAATGGTGCAAAAAATGGTATACTAAGGAAAAGGATCGAAGGCCTGTACGACAGGTTCGGAGGCAACCGGCTGCATGACCACCTGAAAAAGGTCGATCCGGGCGCCGCGGCCAAGATCCACCCAAATGACCGCAAAAGGTTGTGCAGGGCACTCGAGGTGTATTACGGATCCGAAAGGCCGATATCGGTCCACAACGAGGAGACGAAGAATATCCCTCCAAAGTATAAGGCTGTATACATAGGTCTTGACTACAAGGACAGACAGGTACTATACTCAAGGATAAACGACAGGGTGGACCTGATGTTCAGGATGGGCCTTGTGGAAGAAGTGAAGCGCCTGTTAGAGAAGGGGGAGCTTTCTTCGACGGCTGCCCAGGCTATCGGGTATAAAGAAGTCATTGCCGCATTGAACGGTGACCTTCCGATGGAAGCGGCAGCCGAGGAGATAAAACGGTCGACCCGCCGCTATGCCAAGAGGCAGCTTACGTGGTTTAGAAGGAACCCGGAGATCCGATGGTTTTATAGAGATTTGCAAAAATATCAGGACATACTACAGGCTTCGACAGAATATTTTCTCTGCTCGGGATAAAATAGTCAGGTAAGTTGAAAAGCTCTTTGTCGAAAAATAAATATAAGGAGTTGCCGTTATGCAGAAAAACTATAATCTTCAGGATTATTTCCTCAACCAGGCAAGAAAAGAGAGGGTCCCGCTCACGATTTTCCTGATGAACGGAGTACAGATGAAGGGACAGGTACGCGGTTTCGATAACTTTATCGTCATCATCGAAAGTGACGGGAAACAGCAAATGGTGTACAAGCATGCCATCTCTACCATCATTCCTATCCGCCACATCGACATGTCGGCTCTGACCAAGCAGGAAGACGAGGAAGAATAGTAACGCCGACAGGAACGCAGGAAACTTGAATGAAACGAAACAGCCTTGTATCCGGACTGGTCCTATTACTGATCCTGATGGTAGTCGGCTACATGGCCTACTACATATACGTTGCGTTCTCAAGTCCCTTGAAGACCGCCGAAGCCGTGCTGTACACGGCTGAAGAGATCGTGTCGGTAAAGGGATACTTTTTCCGCGACGAGATCCCGGTTCCCATGGGCAAAAGCCCTATCCAGAAGTTGCTTGTTTCGAACGGTGAAAAGGTCCACAAGGGACAAGTGCTGTCCGTAAGCTATGACAGCGAAGAGGAAATGAAAGTTGCCAGGCAGCTTGAGCAGACCGAGCAGCTTATTTCCCTGTTGAAGGAAGCGGTTGACGAGAGAGACAGCCTCGACATCTCACAGGTTGACAGGAATATCACCGACCACCTGGTAAACCTTGTGTATGGTGTCGAGCAGTCGAAGTCGGTCGACATCAATCA
>JAAYMG010000042.1 GCA_012521525.1 Clostridiales bacterium
CAGGACACACACCAAACCATCGTACTCGGTTTGGCGTGTGTAGCCGGAAGCGTTTCTCTTGCAGACAGCATGATCGATTCTGTATTGTCTTTTATCGAGACTAACACCGACGCCGAAATCATCGATATCCGGCGCGATTTCAGATAAGTTTGATCTGCAGTGAGACGGACAAAGGGACTGTTTCTCCGGCCGAGCACGGAGTAACAGTCCCGTTTTTGCCTAAGACCCAATTATAAAGTTTATCAGTATCGATTACCGAAGCTTATCTGTCCTTGATCACCTAAGCTTATCTGCCCGAAATGGTTATGCCGTCAAAGGCGATCCATGGCAGTATGGATATGCCGTCGCATACGGTTTCGGACGAGATCGCAATGACATTGTTCAGCATCTCGGCAAGGTTGCCGCTTATCATCGTTTCGCTGATCGCCGAAGTGATCCTGCCGTTTTCGATCAGGAAACTGTTTTTCGCGACACCCGAAAAATCTCCGTTTGTTCCCGGATGGCCGCCGGAGAACCTGTTAAGAAGGATACCGCGGTCGATCGAACCGATTATCTCATCGAGTGATTCTTCGCCCGGGCGCACCCACAGGTTGTGGCTGAGGTTCTTCGCTCTCCTGAACCCTGTCTTCCTGGCGCCATACTCCGTCAGGAGGAAGTTCTTCAGTACGCCGTCACTGATGATCTCCATGTTTTCGCTTCTGTAGCCCTCGCTGGTGAACCTCTCGCCGCTTACGATGCGCTCATCAAGCGGGACGGTTGAAACGGACAGCTTTTCGGACGCCACCTTTTGATCAAGCTTGTTCTTCCACGGGCTTGTGCCGTCGATAAGGGTCGTGTCCGATATAAAATTCCTGAAGATCGTCATCAGTATATTATCGAGGCAGGCAGGCGTGATCACGACTTTCCCCACAAACTTGCCGCCAACGGACCTGGTGTCAAGCTGCCGCTCGCTTTCGGCCAGGAGGGTCCTCATCATACCGAAATCGATGAGCCTTTGGTCGAGGTTCTTGAAGTCGCCGCCATAGCCTACGAAGGACGAGGACTTCTCACCTTCATGCGCCGAAAACATCGCGCTGATATCATATCCGCCATACTCATAGCAGTATTCCACGCCGTTCGTATTCATCAGCAGCTGGCTTCCTCGTGTATATGAAGATATCAGCTGCTCCATTATTATCTTCGGGTATTCGGTCTTTACGTCATTGAGAAATTCCTCAAGCCTGTCAAAGAGCCTGTCGCGGTCCGGCTGCAGGACGCCCACCGTGAAAACCTCATTCTTTTCCAGCTCAGCGATGCTCTCGGCCTCATCGGCCACGGATGACTCGGCGGCGGCGATGCAATCTTTGACCGCGGCGTCGATGGTTTCCCTGTCAAGCTTGTTTATTGAGATGGTCCCCTTCTTGCCGTCCTTGAGGGCCTTCATTGAAACCGAACTGTTGAAAAGCGTGCGCATCAGGCTGAACTCTCCGCCGTCAGCGTTTATCTCGTCGACATTGCCTGTTGCCACGATGCACTGCGCATGGTCGGCTCCGGCTTTTTTCAAAGCCTCCAGCGTATATTCCGCAATTTCACGGTTTGTCATCATCAGAGCTCCCCCCTTATCTTCCGCCGATGTTGACCTTGCACCTGATGGCGGGTCCGCCCATTCCGACGGGCATCGGCTGCTTCTTGCCGCACATTCCGGAACATGTCCATTTCATATCGTCAGACAGCATATCTACAGTTTTCAGCATCTCAAAGGCCACGCCCGAAATCGTCGTGTCACGGATCGCCCTGCCCAGTTTCCCGTTCTTGATCTCATATCCCATCGAGATCCCGAACATGAACTCGCCGGTGGTGTCCGCCTGTCCGTTATTCGTTTCCGTCAGGTAATAGCCGTCGTCGATCGATGCGATCATATCTTCCAGCTTGTCCTTGCCGGGCAGGATCGCTGTGTTCCTCATACGAATGAGGGGCTCGTCGGAGAACAGATACGCCCTGGCATTGCCCTGGGGCTTCATCCCGAAGTGCTGCGCTGTCTCCTTGCTGTTCATATATCCCTTCAATATGCCGTCCTTTATCAGGACCGCGTCTTCACACGGGGTGCCTTCGTCATCGACATAGATGGGAAGCGGCGCGGGCTCGCCAAGAGCGGAATGGGCAAAGTCTATCATCGTAACTATTTCACTTGCCACTTGCCTGTTGAGATTATGAGCTGCGACAGACCCACCGAGAACGAGGTCGGCTTCCACGGTGTGACCGACCGCTTCGTGGGCGAGGATGCCTGCAAGGTTCGGATGCATGACGACCTGCTTGTAGCCGGCGTCAGGATATACACCTTCCGCTTTCCTCATTATATTGCTGTAGAGTTCTTCGATCCCGGGATAAAGGTCCTCGATACTTGAGAAGTTCTCGTCGAAATATCCCCTTCCCCCAAAAACCTTGAACAGCTCAACCGGTGCGCCGTCGGCAGTTTCCGCGGTGAAGAAGACATAGATAAAGCTTCTGGGCATGAGCGAGTGGGAGTTGTGCCCGTCACTTACCACCAACAGCTTCTCCATGGAGTCAGCCCGGATATTGACCACCCTGCTTGCCAGCTTCGGGTACTTCCCGGCTATATAGCTGTCCAGTTCACGGGCAAAATCTATATATAGTTTCTGGTCGGGGTTCTTAACGTCCCGGTCCAGCTTTACCTCTCCCGAAGCCACCTTTGGCAGCGGGCCTTTATTTTTCTTCACACGCGAGTCCATGAACAGCGCGTTTTCTTCTGCCGCCTTCAACACGGCCCTGATGCTTTCGTCATTGTATTCCGCACCGGAAGCAAAACCGTAAACACCGTTTTTGTACATCCTTGCGGATATACCGCTTTGATCCGAACGGGAATTGGTAACCAGGTTGCCTCTGACCAGCGTTACCGCACGGTTGGTGTTGACCTGGGCACGCAGTTCCGTATGCTCGTGCAGCTGGTGCTGGTACTTGGATATCAGGTCTATAAGCAATCAAATCCCCCCAACTTATCATTTTCACATCTGACAATACATTTGCTTTAGTATATCACCGGCTGGATAATATTACAAGTTTTCTGTCTGAAGTTGACTGATCACTAGTTCCGCTGACTGTGGATCGGCGCCGGGATCCGTCCCTTCCTTGCGATAAAGGGTTCCGACGATGCCCTGTGTACGGGGATGACAGGTGCTTCGCCTAGGAGTCCCCCGTAGCAGACATTATCTCCTTCACTCTTACCATATACAGGGATGACCCGGACAGCTGTCGTCTTGTTGTTGACCGTTCCTATGGCTATTTCATCGGCAATGATAGCGGAGATGGTTGCGGCAGGCGTATCCCCGGGTATGGCGATCATATCAAGCCCGACCGAACACACGGCGGTCATGGCCTCAAGCTTGTCCAGGTTCAAGGCCCCCGATGCCGCCGCTTCCACCATCCCGGCATCTTCCGAAACGGGTATAAAGGCTCCGGAAAGCCCGCCGACATGGGATGATGCCATGACCCCGCCCTTCTTCACGGCGTCATTCAACAATGCCAGCGCTGCAGTCGTGCCATGGGTGCCTGCTACCTCCAGCCCCATAGCCTCAAGTATCCTTGCGACCGAGTCCCCTTTTGCAGGAGTGGGGGCAAGGGACAGATCGACAATGCCAAACTCTGTATCCAGACGGCGGGACGCTTCGGCAGCAACGAGCTGACCCATTCGCGTTATTTTGAAGGCCGTCCTCTTTATGATCTCCGCCAGTTCGGTAAAGCTGCAGTGCCCGGCCCTCTCCACCGCGGACAGGACTACTCCGGGTCCGGATACCCCTACATTAATAGCGCACTCCGCTTCGCCGAACCCATGGAAAGCGCCTGCCATGAAGGGGTTGTCTTCCGGCGTATTGGCAAACACGACAAGCTTTGCGCATCCTATAGAGTCTTTATCCCTTGTCAAATACGCCGTGTTCTTGATGACCCTGCCCATTTCTTCAACAGCGTCCATGTTGATCCCGGCCCTGGTAGTGGCTACGTTTACCGACGAACATACGCACTCGGTCACCGCAAGCGCTTCGGGAATGGCGCTGATAAGCCGCCTGTCGCCCTTTGTGAATCCCTTGTGGACCAGCGCTGA